>CBDTZI010000082.1:0-10885 GCA_965364865.1 uncultured bacterium
TTGGTTCTGGTTCGACCCACCACACCCTCGCCGCCGATGATGTCGCCGAGCTCGAGCTGTTTGACGATGGGCCACTGATCGCCGAGGTCTTTTTTACTTAATCCGAATTGCAGTTTATCGCTGCCGTCACGAATCGTTAAAAAGGCTAACTTACCCATGTCGCGGTGAAGGATGATTCTGCCCGCCACACGAACCTGCAACTCACTGCGCTTACCCGGCTCGATATTCAGTGGCTCCGCCTGCTTGCGTACCTCCGCTGCGAGAGTCACGTTTTCATATCGCTGGCCGTAGGGGTCGACCCCCAGCTCGATCAGCGCATCTCGTTTCTTCATACGTTGAAGTTTTAGTTGATCATCTTCGCTCATAAATTCAGCTTCATCAATAGAAATTTCGTCATTGACACCTGGTCCGCGCGGTGAGCGATCCTACACGCGAAGTGTTTATTCAGCAATTGCGCGCAAAAAAATCCCCGCTCGACCCATAGAGATCGAACGGAGATTGGGTTTTAATCAATTCACACGCTTGTCGTTACTGCGTACAAGCGTCACAACTGGGTAGCAATGTATTCATCCACGCTTCGATCGGCCCTTGACCGTTGATCAGGTCCGCACCGTTGAGCAGATCAATCACCGCCAGCAGATCAGCTGCGTTGGTTTCACCACTGCGATTCACGTCGGAACTGTACAGTCCGTACGCTGCGGGTGAACCGTTAAGGATGTTAATCAACTCACTCACATCCGCCTGATCTGCAATGCCATTTGCATCAACGTTGGATGGGTGTGAGATAAACGAAGCCATATTGGCTGTCGCAGCGTCATCCGTATAAGTCAACGTGGAACACGCACCCGTGGTAATGGGACGAATCAACTCGATGGTATAGGTTCCGTTGTTTTCGGAAACACTTGCGATGCCATTGGCTGCGCCATCCGGTGCGGTTTCACAGAAGGACCAGCAGCTTTCAAGGGCGCCAGCTGGGCCTTGCACCGTGATGGTCGAAATTCCCGCAGAAACCTGACTGACGTCAGCTGGATCATACGGGTAACGTGCATCCACAGTACCCGCAAGTGGGTCAAACGTGATTGGGCCCGTAGGACAGCAGGATACAGTTTCGCACTCATCCGGCTTGCCGTTGCCGTTGCAGTCACTAGACGAACCACAACCGGGGACATCACAAACTCCAGCGGGATCACCACAGCTAATATCGCAATCGTCAGCAATGCCGTTGTTATTGCAATCATCAACCTCGAACGTGATGGTCAGATTACCAGCACCACCGCCACCACCGTTGTCACCCAGGCGAACCATATAACACACGCCCGCTTCTACAGGAATCGTTGAACAGGATCCCAAGAGACATTCACCGTCGCAAATTCCACTACAGGCTACCGGAGCGGGTGGAGGACATACACAACCTTCGTAAATAATCATTTCCGTATCTGGCGTCGATTCACTATCCGGTCCACAGGTTTCAAAGGTCGCGGTCCCTGAACGTTCGGGAATGTATTTATACCAAATATCATTTTGCATATTATTCAGGCACCCATCACCCGGACAGGAAAACGTAGCTTCGTCCAGATCGAAAGGTGTTTGGCCTTCTGTCACTTCAAACGCAAGGTCGCAGTCATTGTTATCTGCAATACCATCCGCAGGACAGGACGAAACCGTGTTAATAAACAATCGATAAGTACCCACGGCTTCGGGTTCCTTGATTCCCATTAAAACAATATAGGATTCCCCACGTTTGAGGTCGGTCAGACACATTTTTGAATTGTAACGGGTATCAAAGCGACAGGCGTCAGGATTGTCGTCATCACATCCCACGACAGACAGATTGTCACAGGCGACGTCCAAGTCAAGAACACACTCGATTCCGGTGGGACAATCCTGAGAGGCAATGCTACATCTTTCGATCGTAGCCACACAGTTTGATCCGTCGTCACAGCGATTGGAGGCGAGATTACAAGCGACACCATCATCACATCGACCCAGACCATCGCAGTAACCAACATCAGAAGTCGGGATGCTGAAGACTTGTAATAGCGAATCGGTGGCGGGTCGGTTACTTGCACAGGTGCTAAGACTTACGGACATGAAATCCGATTCGCCTTCCCCAGCAGCTGGAATATCAAAACGGAACCAAGTGGTTTTCAACGCCTGTTCACCCGGGGTTGGCAATTCCGGCTGACAAAATCCTGGTACTTCACAGGAAAAATCATTGACATCGCATTGACAGTCATCTGTGGTATCACAAAGTGTGCCATCGATATCACCATCACCGCCGACACACCGCGCTCTTGGCCCGGTGTTGCAGCAGAATCCCGGATCCGACCTGCTTTCTGTCGCGTTGGAAACCAGCATATCGACGAAGTCGTTCAACTCCACTTTGAGCGCACCAAGAACAAGTTCGGAAGGAGCACATTCATCGTTGGAGGGACTCACCTCCGGGCACACTTCGGGATCTTGTGCAGTCACAGCACACGCCTCATCCCAACATTCATTGCAACAGAAATCATCTTCAACTTCACAAACCCTGGTACAACAGAAGGGACGACCGCATCCAGCTCGACATTCACAGCTCGAAGCAAAGCAATCACGATCGGCTTCACACACATCACCCTGTTTCACGCCAGTATTACAAACACCAAGGGCACCGCCCCCGGAGAAATCGCACTGTCCGTCTCCAACAGTCCATTCACACTGAACACTACTGAAGCAGCGATCTCCCTCTCTGGCCGGGTCGCCGCCCAAACAAAAGCCCAGACAACGACCAATTTCCGGGCCATCATCCGGGCAATTGGAATCGTCACCACAGGACAAACCGTCATTCGTACCACCCAGACAAAATTTATTGAATATGTCACAATAACCGCGACAGTCGCGATCCCCATCGCAAACCGATCCATCAAGGGGACCACCCTCACAGAAATTGAGCGATGCCTGCGAACAATCACCTTTCCTCGCTAAACAAGCGGGATTGGGACATACTTGTCCCTGAAAATTACAAAGCCTACCAAGGTCCCATTGACGAGCACCTTCCAAGGGTTCAACAGCATTACATTCATTTCTCGTTAAATTTTCACAAGTATCTCCTGTGGCACCGTCCGGTTTACAGCAGGCCGACACACCACAGGTCACCACGAACGGATCGTTATCACCGCAGGTTGCCAAAACACAATCGCCAGGATCCTCACCCTGGGGTCGACACTCCGTATCACTAGTACAGGGAGCTGTGTCATTGACTCCGCCTACACAGAAACTACCGAGACAATCTGAAATGTCGTCGCATCCCAATCCAGCATTGTCTCCGTGTGTACAGGCTCGACATGGTTCGCCTTCAACCCATACGGGCCTTAACGAAGTTCCGCGTTGCGGGAAGGAGCAGTTCATTTCGGGAATATCACGACAATCAACATCGCCGTTTTCATTGGGTAAAAACATGTCGCAACAGGCGCCCACAGGCGCTTCACCCGCACAATGGATCGTCACATAAAAACCCCCATGCTGTCCAATCGGTGCTTCTGTAATCACCCATTCACCCAATACGTTTTGTCTGGCATAGGTAGAAAGTGTTCTACCCCAACTCGCATCACGCCCGGTTAACACCCAACCACCGACCGTGTTACCCACTCGGGCTGCCATCCATATTTTTTCATTCAGTAGAATGGGTGTGGAAAAACTGAAGCATTGCGAGACGAAACCACTTTCGCTATTCACGATAATCTTTCGTGTTCCCGATACCGATGAGCCGGGCAACCCGCCGCCGTCGCGAAGGATTTCAAACGTATAAAATCCTACGCCTCGTACGCCGACTTCGTAAGAAACCATCTGACAGCCTTCAACTCCCAACTCAAGATCATCTGCCATCCATACTTGCGTACCGACATTGAGTCCACCGCGCGCATCTTGAACGTTTCGATAGGAGATATGAGTCGCATCACTATCACAATCACCATACACTTCTACGTTAAAGGTAGCATGCCCGAAAGAGGGGAAACCGCCGATGTTGGCGTTACACGCAAAACCGGGGAAGTCCAAAATATCTTGCGAAAAACCAACCGAGGCTGGCGCCCCCATGATAATACCAATGTTATCACGACTGGTTTTCAGCCCTATCCATGCGCCGCATGGAAGCGGGACGTTTTGTCCTTCCGGTATGGTGATATCAACCTGAACAACGACGTCGTCGTTCTCAGCCGCGATCGAAACCTGGCCGTCTGTTCCCGATACAACCTCACCCCCGGCACCAGGACAACCATCATATAATGCATAGCTGATTGAGTAGGCACCACCCAAACCTGTCGGATCGGCTTTACCAATCACCTGGAAATTGAATCTACGAAGCAGGCTCCCTGGCATGGCATTGTAGGTAATATCATCCGCAACCAGTTGATTGGGAGGCACCTGAGCGGCGACCTTGCCAAGATCTTGCTGGTAAATCAATTTTTCACACACACCGGCTACACTGCCCGCGTCGCCCCCTTCAAAGATTCGGTGATACTTCGTACCTGTGGGAAGCGGGAAAAACTTGATGACGTCTGAAGCCGATCTTTGAAAGACAACATCCGGTAACGGTTGTTGCTCAACCGTTCGATTTTCACGATCCAAAGACGAAGCTTCTTTCGGAAGTGCAAATGTTCGCAGTACGCCGACCGCCATAAAACCGATGACCAGAAAACCAATCCAACGACTCTTACCTTGCATCGTAACTATCCTTTTAGAGATAAACGCGTCAAACGAAAGACGGGGTGTCTTCGTTTGATATCCATGATTCTTTACAACAATACCAATAGTTTCCGGGGACCCACTGCGTGTACTTCAATCCACTCCAGAGGCCAATCAAAACATAGCCAAACGCGAGAAATTATATCAACACCTGAAGATCAACATTGATGTGAATATCCACCACTAATGATCCCCTCGCACAAACCACACTTCACTATACGCGTGCGATCGGATGCGAACCACCCCAGCTCGTCAGTCTATCTCTTCAAAAATATAGACCGAACCCGAAGCAAGACGTTATGTCTTGTTCGTTCCCATAATCTCTGCTGGTACCTAGAATAGCCCTTAAATCGCACTATGTCAAGCTATGCCCATATGCAAAAATACTGTTTATAAGCAATTAGCCACGATTTCAGCGCTTCCACAATGAACATTCGACCCTTCAAACATACCGAATGCCCGATAAGGGTCACCCTTCGGCACTTGCAATAATGAGACGCCAAAAATATACGCACCCTCATCAGAAATAACGCAGGCGTAAACAACAACAGATCGATTTTCATCAAACGGGATAACCGATCCAAACTCGATCTATCCCAGTTAGTCCACCCCACATACCCCTGACCACGCATACGAAAAAGAATCGCCGTAAAATGTGGAAATCCAATCCGTACGCTGCCGTCCGAAAAAAAGATGTTTGAAGTGCCTATAGGGGGATTCAGTGCGATGAATCAATGACATCCGATCCCTGAAAACCCTGAGAGTGAAGCAATGGAATTGACACTTGAAATCTATTCGTTGATCCTGATATAAAGTTCAAGCAAAAACGGGTACCATAATTATTATTGGCCGGTAATGCGTGTAGAGGCAATGGCTTCAACCTATGAACGCCGGAGATGGGCAACGATGAATCTCGATGATGAAATTTGCTACTGCTATCATGTATCGATGCGTAAGTTAATCAACTTCGCCCGACGCACGAAGCCCACCCGGCCAAGCCAGATGACGCAATGCCTGGGCGCCGGGACGGGATGTGGCTGGTGTATCCCCTTCCTCACCAACATCGCGCAGGATTCCGACCACCCAAGCCCCGACAATTTCGACATCCAACAGATCAATCCCGACCAGTACGCCGAACAAAGAAAGAATTATCGAGCATCCCAACCAAAAAACACGTTTGACTCAGATCAGCCAAGCTGAACCTGAAATCAAAATCCACCCAATTTACCTGTTGATGATCGGGTCGTCGATAAAGCGAATACCTTCAGCCGAGTATTGTTACGGACAACTCGACGGACCGGAATAAGGATAGGGTGAGCCTAACCAGGCATCGACCGTAACAATAATATCAGCAATGCTCACGGTGGATCCGGGATTTAACACGCTCGGTTGTAACTGTGAAAACGCCTTGCGGGGTTCCATGACTCCCAGCCACTTATTCACCATCGCCAGAATATCAGCAATGTCCGGCTGAGACGAACCAGACGGGGTATAGAAAGGCAAGGCCACGTCGCCCCACTGACCTGTATATATCTGGAGTGGTTCAGAGTGACAAGCCGTGTCATCAATATCAACGCAATCATTACCGACCATTTGAACCTCATACAGCGAACTGGGTAGTACCCCGTCGCCGAATACATGCAACAAATCTACCGATCCCCAATCACCAAAATAAGGATCACATTGTAGCTGAGCTGCGGTAAACGTGGTGTCCCCGGCTGCGTCTTCCGGAAATTCGTTGGGTGGGCCAATCCAGCGAACCTCTCCCTCGAAAGATGAAAAATCAGGAGAATCTTCAACAACAAAGTCCGGGTGATACAACGATTGAAGATTGACGCGAATGGCAGATAAACATCCAGCACGGGTTGGTGTGAATGTGATGTAACGACTCTTATCAAGTGGAATCAGTTCTGCAGCTGGTCGTAGTCGCTGCATGCATTCATCGGGAACGCAGTTACCATCCACATCCAGACTCGTACCATTGATGATTTCGCAGTCGTCGAGTAACCCATTTTCGTTACAGTCCGATGCAAACATATTGATCAATTCGCAATCATCGGGAACATGATCGCCATCGCAATCTTCGAGAAATCCAAGATCGATTTCACAGGCATCGGGTATGTTGTTACGATTGCAATCACGTCTTCCTTGTTCAATATCCCCAAGCTCGACTGTACCTACAAGTTCATCCGCGCCCATTTCATTTTCACAGCCCATCAATCGTGGTTCACCATCAATATCTAAAATACCGACTTGAACAATGTAATTGGGATCACCGGCATTCTTACACGCAGAATCATCCCTTAGATGATAATCATTATCCGCCCACGTAATAGCCAAATCATCCGGACCATCGGGATCTACGAATCCAGGATCAAGATTGATATTGGTCGTACCCCAAACAAGAGTGCTCTCGTTGTATACATTAGCTTCTCCTCCTTCGATGTCGCTGTAATAGACCTCCGTTGTTGATGTTTGACCTCCAGTATTACTGACGTAAAGCTGAGAACCTGAATCTGCACTATTGCCCCAAAGAATAGAATTCGTTAAAGCAAGATTTCCATTGATATTATAAAGCCCACCACCATTGAAGCTTCCCCGGTTACCCGCAATCGTACAATGATCGATAAGGATTGTATCTTCAATGGTATATGCGTTATTATAAATTCCACCACCTCTAGAGGATGAACTGTTATCAACAATCAAACTGTTCAGAAAATAAAGGGTGTTTCCGATTCGATTGTCTGACACTCCCACACCCCCACCTACGCCTCCCGCTGTATTGCCCGCTATTATACTGCTTTCGACGGTTCCACTGGATCGAATAAAATAAAGTCCGCCTCCTGAGGCTTGCGAGTCCGCTACCGTTGCATTGTTTGTGATTCGACAAAAGCGAATTATCGGATTGGATTCATCGATATAGATTCCGCCACCGTCACCATAATTCCAAACAGTTGTATTGTCGCTGATTTGTGTGTTGATCATCAACGGATTACTGTCAAGTATGCAGCTAATTCCACCTCCTGATTTAGCGGTGTTACGAGTCACCACACATTCGGAAATCGTAGGATGGCTATCTCCCCAAAGACTAATTCCACCGCCTTGCGCTAAGCTGCTGTTGTCCACCGCAACATTATCTGCGATCAGGCAATTATGAATCAGAGGACTGGCACCATTGCAAAAAATGCCAGCACCCTTGATCGCTATGGAAGTCGTCCTTAATTCGTTATTTGTAATCCTGCAATCAATAATGGACGGACGGGCAAAAGTATTAATACTGATACCTCCGCCAAAAATTTGTGCCCCGTTGTTGGTTACGGTGCAATCTATGATGGTCGGACTTGCGTAGGTGTCACAGAATATGCCACCTCCCTGATAATCATCCCAGCCATGAGTAATCGTAAAACCTTCCAGCCGCGCACCCGGTGGTTCTTTACCGTCAAAGGTAAAACCGCGACCAACACCCTCCATATCAATAATGCAGTTTCCCGGCCCGTTCTCACTTCGCAAAGTAATCGCACGTCCGCCAAAGTGAATATCCTTATTACCCACACCCGTATAAGTTCCATCAGCGACGATCATTTCAACAACGCCATTGATCCCCGCGTCTACATCTTGAGCATCGATTGCATCTTGTATATAGCAATACGGGTCTACAGAAGTGCCAGTCCCCGGACCCGGACAATTCGTGAGGTCGATATAAACTTTGATATTGGATTCGCAATCATCGGGGATTTCGTTGGCATTCAAATCGGTTGAAGCTTCATTCGCAATATCGCACGAATCAAGTATGCCGTTGGCATTACAATCCATAAAGATTTCGCATTGATCAGGAATACCGTTTCCGATACCGCCAGGGCAATCGCGGAGAACACGATTCGCTAGATCACAACTATCAGCTACCCCGTTGTTGTTACAATCCGATTCACATTCATCGGGGATACCATTACGAGTGCAATCTATATTGGCGGGTGGACCGCAATCTTCAGGACAACCACAAGAATCTTCACCCGGATCGCACGTCCCATTCAGGCAAAGTCTGGGTATGTTTACTTGAATGATGGCTGCGCCGTCTTCCACGCGGTCGAAAGTGATCGAAAAACCGTGACGAGCATCATGGAAAGTCTCACCCATCACCAGATAAGATTCTGCTATGTCCTCAAGCAGGCTCAGTGATTCTGTCGTAATGTGAGGTGTCATATCCAGCAGCTGTGTTCCCCAAATACTCTGTTTTTCCTGTAAATGGACAAGTACGCCTTTGGCAGGGTCTTTCAATTCTTCAAATCTTGCATCCAATCCAATGGGGCGTCTATATTCAATGAAGTAAAAATCACCTTCACTATGAGCTCGCAGATTGTATCGTACCGGTAGTTTAATCGTCTGTATTTGGTTTGAAGGAAGTTCTAAAGGGTGTAATGCAACTTCATGCAACCCGATACCCAGCTCGGCTATATTATGTGGTTCAAGCCAACCCAACCGGGCTTTGTTGCCAGCGCTGAAATGTCCCTGGAATCCCTTAGCCATTAAATCGTAATAGTCGCCGCGATCAATATGTTCACAGCCATCTACGAAATCGCCAACAATGGTGTCGCCACATTCTAAACTATCTTGATGAGTGAATCCAAAATTGTGACCCAACTCGTGAATTAAGGTAACCGGTCTAGTTGCAACCGGTATGACCCAAACTACGCTGACAATTCTCGATCCTTCGTCTGTGTCAATCGATATGCCAAATTGAGTTCCTACTGCTCCACCTCCACAATCCCCCTTGGTACTGACCACAATGATGCGTTGATAGAGTGAAAAATCGATCAACGAGTCAACAAAATCAATCGTATTTTGCAAGCTGCTGGATCTTACTCCGATATAACTTGAACAATCGGCTGCGTTGATCGGCAGGGTGATCCAATCTGTTACATCACCGATGAGCCACGCCTTACCATACGAAAGTTCATCAAGACGAATGTTAACTGAATCGTCAATGGTAGTACTAAATATCATATCTTCAATTTCAGCGCGAGTGATCGGTTCTCTCGTATCATCCTGAAAATTCAATAGTAAGACCAAAGTGGATTGTGCACCGATGACCAAGGGATCACTCGTATGAAATGCTACCGATCCTTGACTCAAATTCGGATCAATGAATGGTCTATGGCTTTTGATTCGATCGTAAATAGAATTGGGAGTAACGGCTGTCGTCTTCGAAGAACCGTTCAAGCCGATTCGTCGAAACTCATCTTCATGGCGAAATTGGCGGTGGCTTGCCTTTCCAAAATGACATCGATCTCTACCATCTTCTTGTCCAGCTGCGGTGGAGACGATTACCATGTAGAAAAAGCCCACGATAGCACTTCTGCAATGAAATCTGGATATCACGCTGCAACCATACCTGAACGCATACCGAAGTCGGCGCGCTGGCGTACTACGATTCGCAGAATTGTGATTCATGATTGCTTCTGATCCGGAGACAATCATCCCCTGTACTGGCAACAATTAGAGATAAAAGCAGCTTATCTGAAAAAAACTTTGATTACAAGAATAAAAGCGGATTGTAACTGATTTATCGACTCCACGAAGGGGTATAAACGCAATCAATACAGTCATTTTGGGCAACCAAGCACAAAATATCTTACAGATCGATAACAGGGTGGATTACGATAATCAGTTTCATAGCCAATGCCGCGACGAAAAGTACGCCTATCTTGACATTTTGAGCAGATTGTATAAGAATGACTGTTCGGTCCGTAGCGACCCAAAAAGTCGTTATTACCGGTAGTGGTGCGGATAGTGCGGTGCGAGCCGGCTGGCCATGTTTTCACCTATGAAAGCGAGCCAAACGTTCACTCCGATTTTTCTTTGCGTGTCGCGTCGTGCCTGACAACGTAAGGACATCGTTATTGATTATGAAACCATACACGATTTAAGGGAGGTCATTGACACATGGCCAAGCAACACGGGGCTAATAGCGTAACCGTCTGGATGATTGTATTCGTCGCCTTATGGCTCACGTCTACGGTCTTTCTGGTTATCCTCTATACCGGGCAGGAAGATCTCAATAATGAAATCACCCGACTCACGACCGCCAAAGAACGATTGATCAGCTCGCAACAGGAACGCTCCATCGACCTGGGGGGGGCGATCGGGCTGCCCCGCTCGACCGCGG
>CBDTZI010000083.1:0-10846 GCA_965364865.1 uncultured bacterium
CCGTTTCGACCGTTTTGTAGCGAACGTTGCAAAATGGTAGACCTGGGCCGTTGGATGGATGGATCCTACACCATCAAAGAATCCGCATCTCCCGACGTATCCGATGATCAACCAGACGTCGAAGAAGACCACGAATAATTTTTTTCACCACAAACGTACCAAGACATAAAGAATAGTAGGGGTGGCATGGGTCCGCAGCAGGCGGACCCGTGAACAGAGCCGCGACCGAGAGGGAGCGGGACGATTATGGATTAATGCGTAGGTCGGGTCATTGACCCGACAATAATGGTTGTAATTCGTTGTAGTCACTGAGATCGATCAGGTCGTTTACATCAAAATCAAAAGCTGAGCAGTTGTTGGATTTGCTCGATTGTTTGAAGCAGTTCTGGAAGGCTGCGAAATCACGAAGGGTATGTTTACCATCTGCATCGGAGTCGCCAAGAATGTAGCTGTAACTAACGATGTTTGTGGTTTCACCATCGTTGAATATGAAACGGGTGGCTTGGTTTAGTGGGATTGGTTTATCGAGTACAATTTCCAATACTTCGGGATCACCGTTATCTAAGCGATGGGTCTGTATAATATTGGGTATATCACCTCCTGAAACTTCCACAGCAATGTCATCGATGTAGGCGTAGTTCGGTTGATCGTAGATAACTGTGAAACGGTCGAGTGATGGGAATTGGTTTGCATTGAGGAAACCACCTGGCGGATCGGAGGTGATGACTTTTTCGCCGGTTGAAATTGTTCCGTAACGAACAAAATCCCATTCGTTGATCGTGTTGTTAAAATTCTCGCAACTTCCTCCTCCCCACATTTGAAGAAAATAAAATGGAGAGCTATTACTAAAGCCTTGAATGAACACAACTCCATCCACTGATACATTGAAGTAATTTTCATCTATAATCTCGAAACGATAAGTATGAAGTTCATCAACTTCCAATCCAGTGATAAAATCATCGCCGCTGAAAGAAATTGCCATATCACCATACATGAATACAATTTCTGCAATTACATTGTAATGAATACTAAAAGCAGCATCGCAAGTGAAAAAATTGGGTCCGATTGCGCGATTTGAGCTGAACCGCCATTCAACCCAAAGTATTGGACTTAAGGTGCTATCTTCAATCGTCAAATGGTAATTTACGGGATCAGCGGGTCTGTCCCAATGAAGAATAAAGTGACCGCTTTCCAGAGATTCGCTACAGGGTGATTCGCAGGGATTGGCAATTATCCATCCCGCGGATTCATCGTAAGGTAAGACATCCCCCTCGTAGCGATAGAGCAGATCGTCCGCAAAGGATGCGGAATAAAGAAAGAGAATTGCAACTAAAATGTCACCTTTGAGACGCATGATCTTACCCAGTCTTTTTCTTGAACGACACAATGTATTATAGGGTAAAAAGCGGTCATTACCAGGAAAAAATGAATAAATAGGAGCATGGTCGCCAAGGTGAAGGTCGCGGGAAATCGGTTAATTCCCACATTGCAGACTGAAGGCCTGCCAGAGAGTAGCCGGTGGTCAGTTCACCGAAGGTGGATCCCGATTCATCGGGACCACCGGTATCAAATCCCACAACAATTACGACCCTGTAAGGGTCGAAGAAAACGTGCTGATCATTTAGTCTACGTTTGTTAATGTCCCCCACCCTTGCTTCGCAAGAATGGGGCACCCGCGCGTTTCTTTCGTTGTCTTTTTTGTGCGACCCTTTCAGGGTCGATCGAAATGTGGTGGCCGCGTAGTCCGTGGGCGTCGCTTCGCTTGCCCACGGCTACTATCTTTCAGCCTTTCAGGCTGAGACAACAACAATTAATTTTAGTTTTTCAGGTTGAGGAAAGTGTTACTCAAGGCAAACATGTCCACGCTATGTTGGGGTATGCCACCCAACTAAACATGCCCACGCAACACACCAATGTGAAGCGTGGAGCATGCCACCCCTGGTCAATTCACTTGCAAATTAGATCGTCTGAGTGTAATCGTACCCGCGATGAGCATGAGCAACGTCATCACCATCAATCCCCATTGCGACACGGTAGGAACTAAAACGTCCGGCACTTCGATGGTCTCCTCGGTGGTTTCCATCAGATGTCCGTAGTGCGGAGCTTGCACATCCGCCAGCGGGGCACCGTGGCCATCTTCGGTCCACTGTTTCGCGTCCACCAGGAAACGAAACGCTCGACGATAAATCAAACGTGCTCGAACATTCATCAGCCCGCCACCGTTTTGCAACATGAACGAATAGTTGCTGGTGTCGTACGATAATGCCGGAATGCGGTTGTCAAACTGAATGCCGGTCGCGTCGGTAAAGAAGGTCGGCCCGTTGCCATTTTTGTCGTGATTCACTTTGGCAAAAAACTTGCCCGGCAGTCCCGCATAATATCCCTGCGCAGGGTCGCCGATACCGCCCAAATCGTGAATGGTTTGATCACCTATAAATGACAGTGCATCCGTTGCGGGATCACCACCATCGGGCCAGGCTTCGACCAGTAGTATCATATTTCGTACGGTCACCCCGGTAGGAACGTGGTGGCCGGTTAATGAGTTATGAACCGTCACTTCGACGTTGAGCTGGTTACCCACAATGTTGGTGTTCATGGTCATTTCGACTGCGTTTTCGAGATACTCCGGCGTCGATCCTAAAATTCTGTGCGATCGCAATTGACCGGCTTCTCGAATGAGTGCGGGAAACAAAATGACGCACGCTTCGTTGTAAGAGGCTGCGGGCATGTGGCAATCCACGCACGACGCGTACATTCCCGAATTTTCATCCGCATACGGCGTGTCGATCCATTCCAGATAGGTCGGTTCGGAAACGATACCGGTATAGGAATGATTTTCGTCGGGGTCGTTGGCGTCCTGATGACAGGCTGCACAAACTTCCGCAGCCAATTGTGGCTGATAGGACGGGCGCATTTGCGAAGCGAGAGCGAAATCGGCGTCACCGAGCAGGCCATATTCAACCTGATGAAAATCGGGAGATGCGGGCCTCGTAAAGGTTACCGCGCCGGGGAAAATACCCGGGAAATTTATTTTCGATACGTCAACGTCTGCCATCTTGTGACACACTTCGCAGGATATCCCATGCAACGCTTCGAGTGTTCGTGGCAGGGCAGGGTCTTGCAACGCGCTAAACGGAGTGTTGATCCAGGCCTCTGGTTGATGGCAGGATGCACACTCTGAATTTGGATTGGTACCCGCGAATTCTGAATCTCTTGTATAGACAAAGCCGCCCATACCGCCCGGCGTACCATCGCCGTTGTAAATATCATCCACCCAGGTATTCGTCCCGGCGTTGAACATCGGCGAACCGATCCACTCCTTGAGCTGGTTGGGGTGACAGTTTCCGCATGTCTGAGGAAGCATAAACGTATAGGAGGGGTCGTCGGTCTGGGGTACGGGATCAAGCAGGATGTCGATTCCCGTATTCGGAGCGTCGATCACGACAGCCCCATTAAAATAACCCTTGGCAGCGCCCACGACCACCTGAGCGACGCCATCTGGCACAGCCAGGGTAAACGAACCGTCTGCGGCGGTTGTGGTGCGTACGCTCGTCGCCTGAAGCGTTACGATTGCGCCCGAAATGGGTGTGAGTGTTCCTGATTCTTTGATGATTCCCGATACATCTGCGTGCACGACTGACGCGGTGAGTGCAATACAGAGGATCGTGAAAACACATACGGATATCTTTTCCGTCAACATGTGAGTACCCCTCCAAAAGTATGGTTTGTCAGTACATTACTTTAGGGATTTGATATTTAAGATGCAAGAATGTTGATTGGGAAAAATTTGTTTTTTCCGATTTTTCTCATTATCGGAAAAATAGATGCGAACTTTATCGGTCTTGCAGGGCGATGTCCGACGACATTCGCATCAGGGTGCGGCAGAATTTGTCCTGAATGTTTCGATAGGGCGTACTCGGTCCTTTGTAACTGTTGAACATGACAGCCAGGGCAAAGCGTGGCTGAGCGTTTTCCTGATGAATAAACCCGGTCAGCACGCGTACGCCGCGCATCGTTCCGGTTTTGGCATAGACCCTGCCCGGTAAGTCCGCTAACCGTTTTTTTAACGATCCGTCCACTCCGGCAATCGACAAATTGTCGTGGAACATGTTGGACCAGGGCTGCGTTTGGGTCCACTGTAAAAGTGATACGAGTTGGCGAGCGGTGCAGCGGTTTTCGCGGCTCAGACCCGAGCCATCGGAGACGGCGAATCCTTCCGTGCTGATGCCAGCCTGTGTCATCACATCCAACACCGCGCGTTGACCATACAGCCAATTGCCTTGCGGGCGATCTTCTTCGTTTGCCACAGCATGAGCATACCCGGCTCGTTTCATGAGGCATTCGGCGAACAGATTTTGACTGTTTTTACCGGTGCGTTTCAATACATCGTTGATGGATGTCTGGTGTCGGGCTACGGGGATGAACGATTCCCGGTTGGACCTGTCTTCGCCACGAATTCTTCTTTCGGGGTGTTGAACAAAGGTGATTCCTTTTTTATCGAGCACGATGCGTAATACGTTGGCGAAGAGCATGCCCGGATCGGGAAAGGCGACCGGGCTGAAGGGCCACTTTTTTGAACATCGCCCGCTGATCGTAAAGTCCAGCGAATCGTGCGGGTGGTGCAACACGGGTGGCTTCTTTTTGCGGCCACCTCCGGATTTACACTTGTTGATAAACCTCGCCAGCGTGGTTTCGGGATGGATGGAAATCAATACGGGATCGTTGGTTTTCTTGTCCGGTCGGATCGTGATGTCCACGCAGTTGTCATTGATGTTCAGCCCGCCCACCGGTGCGGCGTACCATTTTCCCAGATCGTTTTTCTCCCAGCTTTGATGAATGATCTGATCATCGAAAATGGTTTCGTCAATGACGATTTTTCCGGGGAATGTGGAGATTCCCATGTGCTGCAAAGCATCCGCCCAGCGATAAAACACGGCGTCGATGGCTTCGTCACGCAATTTGCAAAGTTTTTCATCGCCGAAACCCGGATCGCCATCACCTTCAATGTATAAATTGACGCCGTCGGTGTAGACGCTGGTGGTGAAGGAAAAGTCGGGGCCGAGATGTTCAAGCCCCGCAGCCATGGTAAACACCTTCATCGTGGACGCCGGGATCATCGAAGTGTCGGCGTTATATTCAAAAATCGTTTCACCCGTGACCAGGTCGACCACACAGGCACCGACGAGCGCGTTTTTATGGGGAAGGCTGGATAACAAATTTTTGAGTGTGGAGGTCGAATAAGATTCTGCAAAGATGGTGCGGTTGAACAGCAGAATGAAGCCCAACATGACTGCCCAATATATATTTTTGTTTCGCTTCATCGATTGCACTCTTCGCATTCTATCTTTCCCAAAGGTTGATCATATCGACAGTTCTGAGCTTGCTCAAGGATGATTGTGTATGATGATATTCATGCATGCATCATCCGGCAGCCCGATTTTATCTAATCATCGACAAAATGGTGCCACAGCGGTATAGTCGCTTTTCTTGAAAAGAGGATGGTTTTCCAGGTAATAAACATGACGATGACTGCTGCACAAACTATAGGTGACATCGCGTCGGAACCGCCACTGTTAAATTTCAACATCGCGTCGTATCTGCCACGGATGGCTCAGACCCAGCCCGATCGAAACGCGGTGATTGTTTCCAGTTCAAAAAATCAAGACCGGACAAATTACGATGCCTTAACCTTTGCCCAGATGGAATCGCTGTCCAATCGATACGCCAACGGTTTTACACGAGCCGGCATTCGTCGCTCCATGCGCGTATTGGTCATGGTCAAACCCGGCTTCGACTTCGTCGCAATCATCTTTTCGCTGTTTAAGATGGGAGCGGTGCCGGTCATGATCGATCCCGGTATGGGCGCGAAACGGTTGTTGGATTGCATTCGCATGGTCGATCCGCAGGCGTTTGTCGGGATTCCACTCGCGCATGTCGCCCGCGTGCTTCGATCCGGTGCGTTCAAATCAGTCAAGATCAATATCACGGTTGGCAAGCGATGGTTCTGGGGCGGGTACTCGCTACAACAGTTAGCGAAAAACGCGGACGACCTGTACGACATCGATGAGACGCAGCCGAGCGATATTGCGGCTATTTTGTTTACCAGCGGCAGCACGGGGCCTGCAAAGGGCGTTGTGTACGAACACGGAATGTTCGACGCCCAGGTGAAAATGATTCAGTCACATTACCACATCGAACCCGGCGAGATTGATCTGCCCGCGTTTCCGTTGTTCGTTTTGTTTTCCACCGCCATGGGGATGACCACGGTGATCCCGGAGATGGATCCGTCTCACCCTGCGAAGGTGAAACCGGAAAATATCGTTCGCGCGATTTTAGATCATCAAGTGACCAGCACGTTTGGCTCGCCCGCGATCTGGAAAAAAGTGGCCGCTCACTGCGTTGAAAACAATATCAAACTTCCTTCACTCAAACGAATTCTGATCGCCGGTGCTCCGGTTCCCCAAGCTGTGATCGAACAGTTGCATCAGGTTCTCGCTGAGGGTGCGGACGTGCATACTCCTTATGGTGCGACCGAATCACTGCCGGTCACATCCGTGGCGGGTAGACAGATCATTGGCGAATTGAGTGAGCGTAGCGGCAGGGGTGAGGGAACCTGTGTGGGTGAGCCGTTGGCTGGAATCGATTTGCGAATGATTCGGATTACGGATGATCCCATTGAAAACTGGTCGAATGATTTAACCGTTCCAGACGGCGAATTTGGTGAAATTGTCGTATCGGGTCCGGTGGTGACCAAAGAATATTATGGCCTACCGAATGCGACATCGCTGGCGAAAATTGCGGATGGAGATCGGATTTGGCATCGAATCGGCGACATTGGGTATCGCGATGCCGAGGGTCGAATCTGGTTCTGCGGACGCAAAGCCCATCGTGTAGTGACATCCAATGGCACGATGTACAGTGTCTGTTGCGAATCCATTTTCAATGAACACACGGATGTGGAACGAACCGCGTTAGTAGGACTCGGACCACTGGGCCAGCAGGAACCGGTCATCATTATCCAGCCTGAGCCCACGCGGTTACTAACCGGGACACGCATGATCGCGTTTCGCGATGAAATGTTGGAATGGGCGAAAAAATCGGATCTCACCCGGCGGATCAATAAAATCATATTCCGCGACTCGTTACCCGTAGACATTCGACACAATGCAAAAATCAACCGCGAGGAGCTTGCGCAATGGGCAGCCAAGCAGCCGGTCTAAAAACATTGATTACAGGTGGCGGTGGTTTTTTGGGGAGCGTTATTGCCAAAATGCTGCACGATCGCGGCGACGACGTGACCGTGTTGGGTCGAAACACATACCCGCAACTTAAACGATACGGAATCAAAACAGTGCAGGCGGATGTCACGGATCGTGATTCTGTTTTGCAAGTTTGCAAGGGAATGGACGTTGTGTTTCATGTCGCAGCCTTGGCGGCGATTTGGGGAAGGCGTAAGGATTTCTGGAACATCAACGTCGAAGGAACACGCAATGTCATTGATGCCTGTCGCCGTCTGGGAATTTCCAAACTTATTTACACGTCCACACCCAGCGTGGTGTTCGGCCACGAATCACTCTGCTTTGTAGACGAATCCCAACCCTATCCGCAAACATTTTTGTCTCACTACGCCGAAACCAAAGCGATCGCTGAGCAGTTGGTGTTGGCGGCCAATGGAACGGAGCTGGCGACGGTGGCGCTCAGGCCGCACATGATCTGGGGGCCGGGCGATCCGCATCTGATCCCCAGAGTGATCGATCGTGCCCGCCGGGGAAAGCTCATCCAGGTGGGTAGCGGAAAAAATCTGGTCGACGTCACATATATCGACAACGCAGCGGACGCTCACATCCTGTCGGCGGACGAACTGGGCATTTCCTCGAAATGTTCGGGTCAGGTCTATTTTATCTCCCAGGGCGAACCCGTTTCGCTCTGGCCCTGGTTGAATCAGCTGTTGGAGGCTATGGGTGCTCCCACCGTGACCCGTACGATGTCTTTTCAGACCGCATACCGCATTGGCGCCACGCTGGAGGGGGTTTGTAGACTCCTTGGAGTGCGTAGCGAGCCTCGAATGACGCGATTTTTGGCCCTTCAACTTGCCAAATCCCACCATTTTAACATAAGTGCCGCTCGTCGAGATTTTGGCTACGTACCAAAAATTTCCATTGAGGAGGGAGTCCGCAGGCTTGTGGGCAGCTCGTCGAACGGGGAATCGACAGCCTCAAGGATAAAACCGAGACCTTCACATGAAGGCGTTGCCGTTCATTGACAATTATTTCACAGGTTTTCTTTGATTTGGGCAGAGCGGTAGCGTTTCACTCGGACAAAAATTTTGCTACTATGCGGCTCTGTTTAGATCGACTCTATTCTATCCGGGATAGACGGATAATTTGATTTTGTATTTCACCGACCATAGGCGCGGAGTGAATGTCGGAACTAGAACGTATAGTAATCACAGGGATAGGCCTCACCGCCCCCAATGGTAACTCTCCTGAAGCGTTTCGCAAGAATTTACTGGCTGGTGTATCCGGCGTAACTTCGATCGAAACACGGTTCATGGGCAAGGTGTTGGCTGGGGTGTGCGATTTCGATGAATTCGCATATCAGGGAAGAAAAGACCGCCGCAGAGGTACACGGGCGGGGTCGATATCGATCTTCTGCGCTCATGAAGCCCTGAATCGTGCAGGTCTGGAGTTAGACGCGATCGATCGCAGCCGGGTGGGAACGTACATCGGAATCACCGAACATGGGACGGTGGAAACCGAAAACGAGATTGACGTCATCCGCCAGTACGATTATGACACTAAGTTCTGGTCGCATCATCACAACCCGCGAACGGTGGCGAATAACCCGGCGGGTGAGGTGACGGTAAATTTGGGACTTTGCGGTCCTCACTATACAATCGGGGCTGCTTGTGCAGCGGGTAATGCCGGTATCATACAGGGCGTACAGATGTTACGACTTGGTGAGGTTGACCTTGCTCTTGCGGGTGGGGTTTCCGAGTCGATACATTCGTTCGGCATCTTTGCTAGTTTTGCGAGTCAAAACGCGCTAGCCACCCATGAGGATCCGACCCAGGCGTGCCGACCCTTTGACACGGCGCGTAATGGTATTGTGGTTTCGGAGGGTGGTTGTCTTTACGTTTTAGAGCGTTTGAAAGATGCGAAAAAACGTGGTGCCAATATCATCGCGGAAATTATTGGTTACGCGATGAATTCGGACGCGTCCGACCCGGTGTTGCCCAATCCGGATCGTGTAGCCGATTGTATGCGGTTGGCGATTCAACGTGCGAACATCAATGCGGATGATGTGGATATCGTAAGCACACATGCAACGGCAACGGAGTTGGGTGACCAGCAGGAAGTCAAAGCGTTACGGCAGGTGTTCAGTGACAGCCGTGATGTTTACTTTAATAATACGAAGAGTTTCATCGGCCACGCCATGGGCGCAGCCGGTGCTTTGGAATTGGCAGGAAATCTGGATTCGTTGAACGATCATACGATTCATCCGACGATCAATCTGACGGATCAGGATCCGGAATGTGCCATCAAGAATATTGTTGCCAATGAACCCAGAAAACTGGAGCGGGTTGATTACATTCTGAATAATTCGTTTGGAATGCTCGGAATCAACTCTGCGGTGGTCGTCACACGTTTTTCGGGTTAATGCAGAGGATCGTAATAGATTAGATGTTAATCGTGGTTTGTTAATTGAGGTTTGAGGCTTATATGGTAGATCAAGAGGTCAGGAAAATTGTTTTGGACATAATCGCGGTGGTTGCCCCGGATGCGGATCTTTCCGATGTGAAGGGGGAAGTGTCCTTGCGCGAACAGCTTGATCTGGATTCGATGGATTTTCTGGACATCGTCATGGAGCTACGAAAACGGTACAAAGTCGAAGTTCCCAAAGAAGAATATTCCAACCTCGCGTCGTTGGACAGTTGCGTTTCTTACCTGCTTCCCAAGTTTGAAACCGTCGTCACCGCCTGACGAAATAACCTCAGGCTGTTGCCTACGCCCGCATGGATCGTTGATCCAAATTTCGGGCGATGCGCGAACGGGCTATCACATGAATTTTTCGACCCATGCACTATGACGTTTTAATTATTGGTGCTGGCATGTCCGGGCTGGCCGCGGGTATCCGCCTCGCCTACTTCGACAAAAGTGTTTGTATCGTTGACAAACATTATGCCTACGGCGGACTCAATTCTTATTACACCCTTGAGGGCAGAGAATTTGATGTCGGCTTGCACGCCGTCACCAATTACGCGCCCCCCGATGTACGAGCGGCTCCTCTCAACAAATTATTGCGTCAACTTCGCCTGAGCCACGATCAATTCGACCTCAAGCCTCAAAAATTTTCCGAAATACGGTTCCCCGATAGCCGGTTAAAATTTTCCAACGATATTCAACTGTTGTGTGACGAAGTCGCTCGCGAATTTCCATCACAACGTGACCGTTTTGCCCGGTTGTTACAGATGATTCGCGATTACGATGATGTGGATTTATCTCATCCCTACGCCCCGACCAAACCGGTTTTGCAGGAATATCTTTCCGATCCGGTGTTGATCGATATGTTGCTGTGTCCGCTGATGTATTATGGCAGTGCGCAGCAACACGAGATGGATTTTACGCAGTTCGTCACCATGTTCAAAAGTATTTTTCTGGAAGGGTTCGCTCGTCCTCGCGAGGGGGTGCGGACGATCATCAAACTGCTCGTGAAAAAATATCGATCGTGCGGCGGCAAGTTGAAAATGAATTGCGGCGTGGAAAAAATTGACGTCGAGAATGATTGCATCCGAAGCATCACTTTGCAAAACGGTGAAACGGTTACCGCAGACACTATTTTGTCA
>CBDTZI010000084.1:0-10768 GCA_965364865.1 uncultured bacterium
AACCCTACCACGCAATGCCAGAGATAACAGCCATAACATCGTTTACCGATATACAACAAAATCGAATGACAAAGCACCCTCTTCACCCAACCCTCAGCTGTCATTGAAGCACCCACAAGCACCGCAAACGAAGCTGCGATCAACGAATAACCAATCACCGTAAAAGAATAGGGATGCGTCGAAGAAAACGAAGGGCCAAATGGCGCGATCAAAGTAATCGCTATCACCAGCAAAGCCGGAATCGATAATTTCCTACAATAACGCAGCGTAAGATCACGCAACGTCTGATGATTTAACAACAAAGCAAGAATAGCCCCCATCGCCAGCGTATCCGCTCGACAAATCGTCAGCACATAAGCCGCGGGATATTGAAAAATGACCGACCGCACAAGCGGAGCCAGCAAACAAATCCATATACAAATTTTCAATAGAATCGCGGGATTCAACAGGTACACGACTACGGGCCACACAAAATAGAATTGTTCTTCGACCGCCAAACTCCACAAAATCATAATCGCCACGGGTTGAAAACCGTTGAGTGCGATATGAACATTCGCCAGATACGAAAAATACCATAGCCAACCATCAAAAGTTTCCAGAATACCCCACGGATCACCGATCATGGGCTGTACAACAATCACCAGCAGATAAAGAAACGCGAGTGGAAGAATGCGCAGACTTCGTCGCGCCCAGAAAATTTTGAGTTGACCGGACTGTCCTCGCGTGCGTAGCAGAATCGTGGTAATTAAAAACCCGCTCACCACGAAAAACAGATCGACCCCGATCCAGCCGGCGGTGCTCATTCTCCAGAAAAAATTTGTGGGTAATGCTTTTACGGTCAAAAAAATAAACGGCGCGTGATACCAGATCACCAGCAAAATGGCGATGCCGCGCAACCCGTCGATCACCGGTAAATGCGTAAGCGGCCTCTGCCCATCACCCGCGTCGGACATTTTCGATTTCGTTATATGCGATGTTCTGGACATGATTAAGCCAATACACTCACGGATAGATTTACAAAGCAACTCACGCAAGTTGAATCGAGATCGTCATTGCAAACCAAATTGACAAGAAAAATTTCTTATCGATCTGCATGCGCTACACCTACATGGTTTTATTTATGTATATCGGTTTACTCTACGCCCAACCCCGGAGATGTTTTGAAAGTTGTTATGGGACTTGATACTGCTTCAATTTTGTTCAATACAATTATTTATTCTGACAACACGTTGCGACTTCGACCTGCGAAATACCTTGTTGCGAAGGCGAATCCACCGCGACGGAACTTGTCTGTACAACGCCCACAACGGGTTCAACCAACTCGTTTGAATCCGGATCGCATGATGAATCATCCTGCACACTCGACAGCTTTTGTTTTTTCCTGGCGGTGGTAATTAAAATGACAGCCAGCAAAATGATAGTGGCTGCGAAGATCACGCGCGGCGTAATCGCTTCACCCACGAACATCCAACCCAAAAACATAGCCACCACCGGATTTACATACGCATAGGTCGCCACCTTCGCGGACGACGTCACTCTCAAAAGCCAGGTATAAGCGGTCAGCGCGGCGATTGATCCGAAAATGGAAAGATACGCCACCGAAAGAATCGATTGACCGGAGATGTTCGCCCAATCCACGCGCGACCATTCACCCGTTATTAAACCCAGTAATAAAAGGGCCAAACCGCCAGCGGTCATTTGCATCGCCGTAGCAAGAAACGGTGAGGGTGGTAAATTCGCATGGCGGGATCGCAACGAACCAAATGCCCACGACATACACGCAAACATCAGAGCCGCCGCTCCAAGCGGGTTGATTCGTTCACCGGCGATGTTGGACGGGCCAATCAGAATAAACAATCCGATCAAACCCGCGCCCAATCCCACTAAAATTTTCGCACCGGGCCTGGGACCCTTGTATAAAAGCCAATCTAGCATGACCATCCACAGCGGAACGGTCGCAACCATCAACGCAGCCAACCCGGAAGGAACGTATTGTTCGGACCAGCTGACCATGCCGTTGCCGCCGACCAACATCAGACAACCCACGATGGCTGCGGATTTCCATTGCGCAATCGTGGGGATATAAATTTTTTTCATGGATAGTACGGCATATAACAATACACCTGCGAAAAGATATCGTATGCCAGCCATGATGAACGGCGGGATGGTCTCGATGGCGAAGAAAATGACCAGATAGGTTGATCCCCAGACCAGATAAATCGTGGCAAAAGCCAATAACACCAGAAACACAGACGGCGACGAATTTTTCAACACGTTATCATTTCGCATCTTGTTCTCCTGCGCACAACAGTACGGTTGCATTCTTATGAACCAGCGCGATTCCCATGTGTGCAGGGTCGTGCGATCGGTTAAGAAAAAGTCTGCGAAAAATTTTTAATTTTTAGGCTTGACCCGTCGCCCTCGTTTTGTTATAGTACAATACGATGAACGATCTAGTACATTATATCCAAGGAAAATCAGCTGTCAACATCGCCGAAAGTGTCGAAAACGCACTGCGCGAGGGAAATGCCCACTCCGGCGATCTGCTTCCCCCGGTTCGTCAACTCGCCAGAAAGCTTCGTATTTCGCCAGCCACCGCTGCGTCCGCCTATCAGATGTTGCAATCACGAGGTGTGGTGATCGCGCAGGGGCGACGTGGCACGCGCATCAGCCACCGGCCGATCCATCGCTGTCGAAGCAAGCCCTGCGTTCCCAAAAACGCTCGCAATTTGTACGACGGCAATCCCGATCCCGCATTACTGCCGGATATGAGTCGTGCACTGGAAAGCATCAACGCCAAACCTCGTTTGTATGGCGAATCGCTCAACGACAGTGATTTTGTCAAGCTTGTCGCCCGCGACATGAAAAAGTGCGGCGTCTCGGTTGGGGAAATGTGTGTGGTCAGCGGCGCGATGGATGGAATGGAACGCGTGCTGAGCGAATACACCAAACCCGGCGACCGCGTGATCGTGGAAGACCCGGGTTTTGGAAACATTTATGACCTGGTGATGTCAAAAGGTTTGTCCTTGTTGCCCGTCGCGATGGACGACGAAGGGATTTTACCAAACGAATTAGCCTGGGCCTGTGAACAGGGAGCCAAAGCGATGATCGTCGCGCCGCGTGCCCAAAACCCAACGGGTTCAATCTATTCTAAAGAGCGTGCTGAGGAACTGCGAAAAATTTTAAAACGCTGGCCCGATGTTTTGATCATCGAAGACGACCACGCCAGTTTGATTGTCGATGCACCCCTTTATGGCTTACACGACGAAAGCAGTCAACGATGGGTTTATGTAAAGTCGTTTTCCAAGGCCCTGAATCCCGATTTGCGATTGGCTGTCATGACCGGCGACACGCAGACCATGACCCGCGTGCTCGATCGATTGATTGTGGGTGAGCGATGGGTGAGCCACATCCTACAGCGCATTGCGTATGTGTTGCTGTCGGACTCCGTGGTCCGCAAGCAACTTCGACAGGCCGCGTTAACCTATTCTCGCCGTCGAAATGCGCTGGTGGAGGGATTGGTGCAAGCCGGTTTTCACGCGACGGGCGCGTCGGGATACAACGTCTGGATGGAGGTTGAGGAGGAGGTGGGCATGGTTCAATCCTTGCAGAAGGCGGGGTGGGCTGTCAGTGCGGGTGAGCGGTTCAGACTCGACAGTCGGCCCGGGATTCGTATCACCTCAGCTACCCTGGAACCGGTCGACGCGCAAAAACTGGTGGATGATCTCGCCCGGATTACCGATCGAAACCTGCGAACGGCTTATGCATAACCGGGCTAACCATCATTACGCACTTATGATAACATACATCAGCCGATAGAATGGTTGATTGAGCGGAAATTAATGGTTGATTAGGAAAACGAACGTCGCATGGCCAAGCAGGATAATTTCAGATTTGTATTGTACGCGGTGATGGTGGCGCTGATAGTTGCGTATGTTTTTACCGCCAGCAGCGGCGACGCACCAGCCATGGTCGGTAAGCAGGCTCCAGACTTTACATTGGCCTCGGTTACGGGTGAACAAGTTTCACTCAGCAGTCTCGCGGGTAAACCCATTCTATTAAATTTCTGGCAGCCCGGCTGACCACCCTGCCGTGTGGAGGCTCCACACTTATCGCGAATGGCTGAGCAATTTGAATCGCAGGGTCTGGTTGTGCTCGCGATCGAGACCAGCGGCGAACCGCAAAAAGATGTCAAACGATTCGTTCACGCCCTGAATCTCAAACAGCAGTTGCTGATAGATGGCCAGGCGGTAAGACAATTGTATAACATACCCGGTACGCCCACGACGTTCTGGATCGACCGAACGGGATTGATCGTGGATGAGGAAGTCGGGTTTGATAACCCCAAATCGCTCGAATCCAAAACCGCAAAACTCGTGAATCAACCAACGACGTGAGAATCTGTTTATTTATCCTGATTAATCGCTACTGAACCATTGCCTACTTCCCCATACACCGATTTTCTTTAATATAACACTACATTTTGATTTCGTGTTAGGATCCGTTAAGGATATATCCACGGGCATCATATATATTTAGGCTATATTTTTACACGGAGTAGATATTCCAGAGGAGATTGAGATGAGAATTCACTACCTTATTGTATGCTCAACACTGCTTGTTTTTCAGTTAGTCGGTTGTTCGTCCATACATCGATACGACATAGTCCACTATACATTTCCCGATGCTCAGGCGGAACTTCATGAAACGCTTCAAACGATTATCAAAGACGCCGTGGCTGCTAACGTATCAGGTCTGCGTGAGAGTCATCTTGCGTCCAACAAATTTACGAAGTTTGGTGGTCGAAAGTTTGAACGTCAGGATGTTGAAGAGTGCAATGACTCCGAGGCTTCCCTCATCACATCTTTACAAGACATCAAACTGGAGATGAAGGATCGCAAGATCGACGTGTTCGGAGACGTTGCCATTATGACGTGTTTCAACCATTTCTCGTATACGGACGACGGTGAGCGCAGTCGAGGCGTTGCACGCAACACACTCGTTTTCCTCAAGACCGACGACGGTTGGAAGATTATTCACGAACATGTGACGCCAAAGAAGTGTTTCCAACGATGAGTATCGCTAATAATCCGCACAACTAGTCGATCGCCGGTAATCCGGTTTCCGTTCGCCATTCGGTTAACAGTTCCCGCCATCGCTTTGGTTGGTTGGGTATTTCCATCTCCGGAGTTTTTAATAACCCGGGATACTTTTTGTTCGCCCACTGCTTAAACTCATCATATCGATCCGGAGGTCGTTCCGCTTTTGGCGACAATCCCCGATACAACATGCCCGATATTTTATTGTCATTATTAAAATAATAAGTAATGCGAGCTTTGGTGGGAATGCGCTCAATGAAACGATAAAAATCGTTCCGTTCTGATGAAATGTAGGTCACAGTACCATCGACAACTTGAACCTTTTCTCGCGACGATTTTGATCGAAACTCTTTGTCCCAATACTTATAAGGTCCACCTTTGGCTGTCAGTGGGTTGCCCGGTCCTTCTTTTTTTCCAAACCAGATCCGTGCATCGACGGCAAGATAATTGTTCGCGGCCTCATAGTCGCCGCGCTTCTTGGCTGCTTGATATTTTGCCCAGGTTCGCTTCAGAGGATGCGTACAACCCCCAACCATAACTACCATGATCAGTGACACATACGCGATGTTTCGAAAACTCTTACTCTGCATGATATGGCCCCTTTCGTAAAATATTCTCTATAGCAAATGACCATAAACGTCATCGTTACATTTACAAGCTGTAGCCCGAAACATTTTTGTAACGACAGGTGAATTAAGCGATGAAGTGTAGGGTTGTCACTTGCGAGTAACATAAACTACAATTATCATGTTTGCATCACGGTCCATGAAAGGAAAGTATGATGACAACCACACCAACCGCAGTCGCCTATCGATGGGTTGAACTCGAATGTGACAATCCTATGCCGTTGATTACCCGCCAACGCGTGATCGGCAAGCAGGCGATGATCTCGAAAGTTTTGTTGCAAAAAGGTTGCCTGGTTCCCACCCACCAACACGAAAACGAACAGTTCGCCCATATCGTCAGCGGTAGCCTTCGATTTACATTGGGCGATGAGAACAGCGGCGACACAAAAGAATTGATCGTATCCGCCGGCGAAATTTTGCATCTTCCCTCCATGGTCCCCCACGCAGCGGAAGCGTTGGAAGATACGGTCGTGCTGGACGTCTTCAGCCCGCCCAGCGAAACCACAGGAATCGATAAAACGTAATCATTTGTGAATACCCATCCGTAACTCGATCATCTATATTTTCTACGGATAAAAAGATAGATATTCAAAGTGAACAGACATGACCAAGCCCGCACAAAATAATTTGCCCGCCCATCTCCAGAGAAATCCACGTTTGATTCTCGCGTCCGCAAGTCCGCGACGTGCGGAGCTGCTGCGTCAACATGGTTATGAATTTGAAGTGATCGTTTCAAATTTTGATGAATCAACTCTTCTGGACTCGTCATGGCCGCCGGGTGAATTGGCTGAGTCGCTTAGTTTGCACAAAGCGCAAGAGGTTCAACAACGAGTAGAAAATGGTTGGATTCTTTCCGGCGATACCGTCGCCCACATGGAGGGTCGCTTCTTTGGTAAACCGAAGGATCGCGATCAAGCCAGAGAAATTCTTTCGTCCTTAGCCGGTACGACGCACGAAGTCATCACGGGTGTAACACTGTTGGATGCGCAAAGCGGAAAACATATTACAGAACACGATGTCACCCGTGTGATCATGCGGACGTTAAGCAACGAGGAGATCGAACAGTATCTCGACACCAACGCCTGGGAAGGAAAAGCCGGGGCGTATGGCATCCAAGATCACGGCGACGCCTTTGTCGATCACATAGAGGGAAGTTTTACCAATGTCGTGGGCTTTCCCATGGAGCTCATCGCCACCATGCTGAAAGAGTGGGATTGGGAGCATCCGAAAAAATGAGATAATGGGTGCCCCATTCTTGCGGTGCAAGGGTGGGGGACGAATGTTACATCAGCGTTTCGTACACCTCGCGGATTTGTTGTTCGCTGACGTCGTCGCGGATCACGGGTTGGCCAACACCTTCCAGCAACACAAAACGCACGACGCCAGCCTGCTTTTTTTTGTCGTGTTGAATGGTCGCAAGAATTTGATCCGGATCGTAACCCTCTTCGAGCTGCGTGGGCAGTTGAAACTGTTTTAACAGCGCTTCCACGCGCTCCACGACCGAAGCTTCCAGCAAGCCGACCGACCGCGACAATCGACACGCAGCCAACATCCCCAGCGAAACACACTCACCGTGGCGCAATGAATAACCACAACATTCTTCAATCGCGTGGCCTATCGTGTGGCCAAAGTTGAGCATCATCCGCTTACCCGTCTGCTCTTTCGCATCCTCTTCCACATGCGCCGCCTTGATTTTCACGTTGCGCAAAATCAGGTCGGATGTCATGTTTTCATCCAGTGTAAGGATCGCCTCCGCGTTTTCTTCATGCCACGTTAAAAATTCTTCTGAATGGATCAGCGCATGCTTGATTGACTCAGCCAACCCCGCACAAACGTCGCGCGGGTCGAGACTGTTCAAACAGGTTGGATCAATCGCGACCAATCGAGGCTGATGAAACGCACCGACTAAATTTTTTCCACCAGGAATGTTGATGGCCGTTTTACCACCCACTGAAGCGTCTATGTCAGCTTCCAGCGTGGTCGGGCAAACCACAAACGCAACGCCGCGCATCCACGTCGCCGCAGCCAATCCAGCCAGGTCACTCACCACACCGCCACCCAATGCCAACACAACACCATCACGACCTAACCCCATCTCTACGAAAAACTGATAAAGCTCGTCCAGCATTTCCATCCGCTTGGACGATTCGCCGGGTTCTATTCGATGCACTTTCGACGTGATCCCCGCATCAGTTAAGGATTGCACGACCCGCGATTCATACAACGGCCCCACGTTGTCGTCGGTGATGATGGCGACCATGCGGTTCGAGTCTCCACCAACAGCCTGTTGCAACAACGGCCCCACCTCCGAAAGTATGCCCGTACGGACAGCCAATTCGGTTACGCCATTGCTCGCTTGTATGGTTAGATCAAACATTTCCCTCATTTCAAATTATTGTGCTGATTCTATCATCGACACTCCATCAAGGGCACACTGAAGCCTCGAACGAAGCAACATCTCTTGCTGGTCAGGCAAATGATCATCCTGACAATATCTATCGTCCTATAACTAAACTGGGTAATATTGCCTGTCCGGTAATCGTACGGTAACAGACAATCATACCCCATGACAAACGGAGGAAAATCGTGTATCATACGGGCTGAACAGGAGACGTAACCAAGGCAATTCTTCATGCCGATTGGAGCGGCAAAAACGCCATAACTTCTTTATTTACAATAACTTACGTGAATCGGTCGGTGTCGGAGGACCCAGTATCGTATGTGCTGGATATGGCGCGGCTACGTTGACAAAAACACGAAAATCATCTATATTCCACACTGAACAATGACAAAAGCAACTATTACCAGACCTAAAAAAACGACCAAAGCCAAGCCTGAGGTTCGTCCCGTACGAACTTTCCGCTCAGCCGTAAATTTTCTAGACTCACTGATTAATTACGAGCGCGTGCCCAGCGTCCGATATACACCCTCAAATTTTGGCATCGCTCGCATGAGCAGGATTTTGACTGCGCTGGATCACCCGGAAAAGTCATACAAAATCATCCACTTAGCCGGTACGAAGGGCAAAGGCAGCACCGCAGCCATGATCTCGGAGATGCTCCGTGGCTGTGGTATGAAAGTCGGTGTCTATAGCTCGCCTCATATTCTGAACATTCGTGAAAGAATCACGATGGACAGCCAGATGATCTCGGAGAGCGCTTTCGCAAAGGGTGTGGCTGCGGTTGTGGAGATTACCACCAAGGCCAAAGTGGCTGAACCGACCTATTTTGAAGTTCTCACCGCGGTAGCGTTGCAGTATTTCGCCAACCAAAAAGTAGACATCGCCATCATTGAAACAGGCATGGGTGGCCGACTCGATTCCACCAACGCGATTACTCCCGATATCGTTGGTCTCACCAGCATCAGCTTTGATCACATGGATCAGCTCGGTCGTGATCTGGTTTCGATCGCCAAAGAAAAAACCGGGATCATTAAGAAAAACGTTCCCGTCGTTTCCGCACCCCAGCGTCCCAACGTCAAAGAAGTAATTCAAGCTGCGGCGGAAGAAGCATCCGCTCCGCTTCGATTTTCCAACGAAGTGGGCGACTACAGCTATCGTTTTGAGTTTTCCCGCACCTCCGGTCGACACGCGCGTATCTGTTTAACCACGCCCACGTCTCGATTTGAGCATCTGCACGTTCCCCTGCCGGGTGAACATCAGGCGTTGAACCTCAGCCTGGCATTGAGCATTTTAGACGTGTTGAAAACGCGTGGTTTTCCGATCGACGATCAGCGGGCCATGCAGGGTCTCGCCAATGTAAACCTGCCGGGGCGTATGGATATGATCTGTGAAGATCCTCGTATTTTGGTGGATGGAGCACATAACGCAGCCAGCATCGACGCGTTGATGCGTGCGATTGGCCAAAACATCACCTACGATTCGATGATCGTGATTTTCGCCTGTCAGAAAAACAAAGACATCGAGGGTATGATCCGCCGGCTTCAACTGGGTGCGGATAAAATGATTTTCACAAATACCGGTTCGTCGCGCACCGCAGACCCAAAAGAGTTGGCGGCGTTGTACATGGAACATTCCGGCAAGATGGCTCAGGTAGCCACCTCACTGGACGACGCGATGCAGATTGCCATGGGTGCGATCAGCCGAGAAGATCTTATTTGTGTGACGGGCTCGTTTTATCTCATTGCAGACGCGATTCGCAAATACAAAAGAAATTCGTAACTCCCACTTGAATCACACAAGCGTCTCACTCTTAACGGATAGAATTGTTGGAGCGTGGACCTATTCCCAATCCTTCCATTCGATATTAATCCTGTATCATCACGGAGCCGATACGACATATGGTGGAACAGAACACGGATCAATCTCAAGGCGCGACGTTTCGTAACCAGCAGATCGAACTGGACGATCCAGCCGCCTGGCCCGAAGGCACACGCTTGATCGTCACGCCGGAATTTTCCATCCTCCCATCTTGTGCGGTCCATAGCCACGTGATCATTGTCGGGTTTGGTCTGGCGGGTCGATGTGTGGCGGATTTGATGAAGAGTGCGAAAATACCCTACACAATCGTCGAGAAAAATCCGGTTACGGTTGAAACACAAAAATCGTTGGGCCAAAACATTCTTCTGGGCAGCGCCGCGGACACGCAAACCTTAATCAAGGCGGGACTCAACACCGCAGACATTTTGGCGCTGACCATTCCCGATGAAGACGCTGTGCTTCAAGCCACATCGCTGGCGCGAAGGCTGCGACCCAAAATTCATATCATCGCACGCACCAATTATTCATCCAAAGGCATGAAGGCATCACAGCTCGGCGCCGATGACGTAATCAAAGCGGAGCAGGCGGTCGCCTTACAGTTCTACGAAAAAATGCGCAAACATCTCTTCACTCTTCAGGCCGTAAAAGTGTAGTTGAAATACCCATCGATCGATCAACCCGTTAATTCCTTATACATCTTGTATTGTTTTCAATGGTTTTTCGGGCTATGTGTGAAGGCGCTGATTGGGTGGCATGTTCTCACGCGTAGCGAGTGAGCATGAATTGACAGCCTTACTTGGATACAACATGCCTACTCCCGCCTG
>CBDTZI010000085.1:0-10746 GCA_965364865.1 uncultured bacterium
TCCTCGATTCGGTGGTCTTACCAGAGGCGATCTTTGCCCATGCCACCCAAACACTGGCGGGCAAGCCGCCAGTGGCACACCAATACGAACAATCCAACCCTGTTCGTGCTATCATTCCTACTATATCAATTCTAATGCCGCTCTTTATGTTCGATCATGTCGGGTCAGTATTTGCGCGAACCGCCAGACGTCGTGAAAGGTATTGTACATCGGAACCGGAGCTACGCGAACGACGTTGGGTTCACGAAAATCGCAGGTCACGCCGTCACGCTGCAATTCGCCTACAAAATCGTGTGGTCTATCGTTCACCAGTATGGACAGCTGACAACCTCGTTGCTCGGGATCGCGCGGGGTGATGATTTCAAATCGTTGGGATGAGATTTGATCGATTAGGAACTCCAGATAGCCGGTGAGTTTGACCGATTTTTCACGCAGCGGTTCCATTCCAACTTCATCAAACAAATCCATCGAAGCTTTCACGCCAGCCAGTGCGAGAATGGGCGGGTTGGATATCTGCCAACCCGCAGCTCCGGGTTGCGGGATGAACTCCGGTTGCAGGTGCATTTTGAATCGTGTTTGTGGATCGTTACCCCACCATCCGCCGAATCGATTGAGGTTTACATTTTGCCCATGCGATTCGTGAACAAAACAACCCGCCACCGCACCGGGTCCGCTGTTGAGATATTTATAATTGCACCAGACTGCGAAATCGATGTTCCAGTCGTGCAGTTTCAGCGGTACGTTGCCAGCGGCGTGGGCGAGATCGAATCCAACGACGCAGCCCTGTTGCTTAGCCAATGAAGTTATTCTCTCGATATCAAAAAATTGGCCGGTGAAAAAATTGACGCCGCTCATCATCACCAGAGCGATTTCGCTACCCTGTTCACGCAAAACGGTTTCGATATCTTCCGAGCGGATCATGTGTTCACCTTCGCGGGGCGAAAGCGTAATCAGGCTGTCGTCGGGATCGAAATCGTGATGTTGGAGCTGGGTTTTGAGTGCGTAGGTGTCGGAGGGAAACGTGGGAAAGTCGGTTAAAATTTTGTATCGCGTTTTCGTGGGTCGATAAAATGAAACCATCAACAGATGTAAATTGACGGTAAGGCTGTTCATCATGACCACTTCGCCGGGCTTCGCCCCGACGAGCCTGGCCCCGCAATCTCGAAAAATTTCGTGATAAGAAACCCAGGGTGTTTTCCCTTTGAAATGAGCATCGACCGCCAACTCGGACCAGTCTTTAAGTTCCTGATCGATTATGTTTTTCACGTTTTTGGGCTGCAGACCCAGCGAGTTTCCCGCGAAATAGATAGCTTCGTTGTCTGTTGAGGGTGTGGCCGATGATTTGGGAATGAAAAACCGATCGCGATACGATTTTAATGGATCGTCCGCGTCGCATTGGAGGGCGAATGGTTCATCCGTTTGAAATTGTATTGGTTCTATAGGCATCGTGGATGTTTTTAGTTTCATTCAATAAATGTATTATGAATATGCGATAGTTTGCCATATCCGAACTCGGGTGCCACTGGCAGTTTATCTGCCAGTGTTTCGCAATCTCCATAACACTGGCGGGCAAGCCGCCAGTGGCACCCCATATTTGAATAGTTTTGAATATAGCTATGGTTCATTGGTTATTGGGTAATATTTACGAACGAGAAACTTTTTTCGTCGTAACCGAGCCGTCCGCTTTTTGTTGAATCTGTTGGATTTTTAATTCCGCTTTGGAAAGAATGTCACGACATTGTTTGACCAGGGCCATACCCTCTTCGTACTTAGTGATGGATTCTTCCAGTCCGATCTGACCCTGCTCGATTTGTCTTGCGAGGGTTTCGAGTTGCTTCAACGCTTCTTCAAAGGTCGGTTTTTTCTTGGCCATGCTACTCAAACAATTCCATTTGATTCTGGTTGATCACTTGCGATTCAAACTCTCCATCGGCGATTCTTATGATGAGCCGCTGACCATCACGCACCGCGTCGATCGATCGCACAAGCTTACGCCCTTTTTTCATTCTTGTCACGGAAAAGCCTCTTTGTAGCACGCTTTCGTAGCTGACCGCTTGAAGCTGTGCCCGCAGAGATTGTATATGTTCACTGCCGAGCCGCAAATGATGGTGCATCGATGCGTGGATCGCATGGCCAAGTCGTTTGAGCTTTTCGCTTGCGGATAAAATCGTGTGCGCCGGTGACGATCGCTCCAGACGATGTTCGAGGCTGCGAAGCCGATTCGATTGTTGAATTAAATATGCGTGTGGTGAGATGCGTTGCAGTGTCGGTTCCAGTTGATCCACTCGGCGGCGGTGCGATACTACGCGATCACTAAGTTTTCGTGTTAATCGGTTTGAGAGTTCGTCGACGACCTGTTCGCGGTGTTGAACGATGTTGACGGGTTCGTTGTATGTGCGTCGAGCAGTGACGGCGGTCAGTCTGGCGCCTGCAAGATCGAGCAATGATTTTAACGACTGATGCAGGCGAGACTGCTGGGCGGATAATTCTTCGAGCACGTCGTCGAGCACAGGCACCGCCAACTCCGCAGCCGCGGTAGGGGTAGCCGCCCGAACGTCGGCGACCAGATCTGCTACGGTGACGTCCACTTCGTGACCCACCGCGCTGATGATGGGGATGCGACTGGCGTACATCGCACGAGCGACAACCTCTTCGTTAAACGACCACAAGTCTTCGAGCGATCCACCGCCGCGACCGACGATCATCAGATCAATATGGCCAATATTTTGGGAGTCTGGTTGATTTGGCAGCGTGTTGATTTTGCGTATGGCAGCGGCGATTTGTGAGGCGGCAGTTTCACCTTGAACCGCGACGGGATAAATCAAAACCTCCACGCAGGGATATCGTCGTTCGATGGTGCGGAGCATGTCGGCGATGGCCGCTCCCGTTGGGCTGGTAACGATCACGATGCGCTGCGGATATTCGGGCAGCGTTTTTTTGTGCTCCTCATCGAACAATCCTTCCTTGTGCAGTTTTTCGCAGAGTTGTCGAAAGGCGAGTTCCAGTGAACCCACGCCGCGCGGTTCGATTTTGCGGATGTATAGTTGATAACGCCCCGCACGTTCAAACACCTCAACGTGGCCTGTGGCGACGACTTCCATCCCGTCCGCGGGGTTGAATTTGAGTTTTTGTGCGGCGCTTCGCCACATGACACACGAAATCTCGCACGCAGTGTCTTTGAGTGTTAAGTACAGGTGGCCGCTGGAGTGTTTTTTGTAATTGCTGATCTCACCAACAACGTGAAGTGTTGCGGGCAAGGCAGATTCGATAGCGTATTTGATCTTTGCAGTGATCTGCGAAACGCTCAGCGGCGATGTCGATTTTTTCGCAGCGGATTTGCTTATGGATTTTCCACCGTCGAGCAAATTGCCAGCGGCAAGGTCATCCTGAGAAACTTTTATGCGATTGGGATCAAATGGTTTACGGGCCATGGGTGCATGAATAACAAAATCCGTCGAACATGCAAGGAAAATTACGAATTACAAGTTACGAATTGCGAAACAAAATGGATGGCATGGGTAAACTTGTTTACCCATGTGTGTATATGCTGGTGCGTGAATCCCTTCTCACGCTAGGAGTTGATATAAAGAACGAGAAAGGATTCTCGTTCCAGCGTAACCATGCCCACGCAAGCGTGGAGCATGCCACCCATGTAAATAAAATACTAACTTACTCTTTTTTCTTGGCCAACTCTTTTTCGAGTGGTTCGGTGATTGCGGAATCGGTGGGTAGTGTTCGTGTACCAAAGCGCTCGATCACCGTCCCATCGCGTCCAACGAGATATTTTTCAAAATTCCATTGGATGTCACCCGCGACTTTTTCGTTCGGGTAGGTCGAAAGAAACTTAAACAAAGGCACCTGATCATCACCGAGCACCGAAACCTTGGCGAACAGATCAAACGAAACTTTCATCTTGGTCGAACAAAATGATTTGATTTCGCTGTTTACGCCCGGTTCCTGCTTACCAAAATTGTTAGCTGGGAACGCCAGAATTTGTAGACCCTGATCTTTGTACTTTTTGTAGATGGACTCCAAACTGGAGTACGTGCGTTTGGTGTAACCTCACTTGCTGGCTACATTAACAATCAACAACACGCCGCCCTTGTACTTCGAGAGTTTTACCTCCTCACCGTCGATGTCTTTCACTGTGAAATCGTAAATCGATTTTTCGGCGGTGGTGTTCCTGGCCTCATCGCCCGCCGAAGCCTGGCTGGGTACAACCTGCAATCCCGCAAACATCACGATGGATAATGCCGCTATCAGTAATAGGTTTGTCATGATCTCTCTCCTGATCCATATCATTATTAAAGCCCGTGAATCAGAGTATAGCACAATTTCTGGTCATTTCAATCATTCAACAGGGCTTGCGGCCATGGAATTGGCCTTCGATGATTCGAATTGGAACATCAATTCCGCGCTCAAAAATCGGTAGATGGAGCCGCAACCACCTCGTAATCTTTTGTATGAGCAAGGAATCGCACGTTAGAGCGATACAGCAAAAGTGATGCGTTTCGTATATCATCTACAAGGATCAAAAAATGGAAACTCAACCTGCACATCAACCCTTACCCGCGCACGACGAGATGGTTCGAGCCATGCTGGAGCGAGATACGACTTACGACGGTGTGTTTTATACCTGCGTCAAAACCACGGGGATTTTTTGCAGACCCGCTTGCACTGCTCGAAAACCCAAACCTAAAAACATTGAATTTCACGCGTCGGTTCGCGACTGCTTACTCGCGGGCTATCGACCCTGTCTTAGATGTAAACCGCTGGATGTAACGGGTGACGCCCCGAACTGGCTTGATCAGTTGATTGCCAAAGTGGAAGACTCGCCATCCAGCCGGATGACCGATCAGGACTTACAGCAGATGGGCGTCAGCTCCTACGCGGTGCGCCGCTATTTTCAGCGAAACTTTGGATTCACGTTTCAGGCGTATCATCGCGCTCGGCGGATGGGTCTGGCGCTGAAATTTATTCAAGCCGGTGGTTCGGATTTGCGCGCTGCGATGGACCACGGGTTCGAATCCTTAAGCGGATTTCGTGACGCGTTTCAAAAAACGTTCGGTGTCACGCCCATGACTTCTCAGGGCGTAGCCTGCATCATGACCCGCACGATCGACACGCCGGTGGGTCCGATGGTCGCGTGTGCGACGGATGAGGGCGTTTGTCTATTGGAATTTGCCGATCGTCGCGCGTTTCAAAAGCAGGTGGAAACATTGAAAAGGCGCTTGGGCGGTGTGATGGTCCCGGGGATTAACGATCACCTGGAACAACTTCAGTTGCAATTGCAGGAATATTTTTTGAACGAGCGGACTTTATTTACTGTGCCGTTGATTGCGCCGGGCACGGATTTTCAAAAACAGGTGTGGGATCAGATGTTGAACATTCCGATGGGTCAGACGTTATCCTATGAAAAACTGGCTACAAACATTGATCGAGCCGGCGCACAGCGTGCGGTCGGTCGAGCTTCGGGCGATAATCGCCTGGCGATATTGATTCCGTGTCATCGCGTTGTTCGCAGCGATGGAAGTTTGTGCGGCTACGGCGGCGGACTGTGGCGCAAACACTTTTTACTCAATCTCGAACGCACAACCATGACCGAGGGTGCAGGATTGAGCGCAGGTACAACGCCATCGGACAATCGTAAGTTGCGAATCGGGTAACGCGTTTATGTCGAATCGTAGTGTACGAAAATGTCGAAGCTGTGTGCAGTAAACTTGAAATATAGTGATGTTTCGATTATTCTTCGTTTCTTCAGTTAGTTTGTTCGGGCTATTGTATATTTACAACAACGGTTAGCAGAGGTGAAGCTTATGCGTTTCGCGATTGTTCAAAAAATTTCCATGTTCAAATTCATCAATACGAAAAAATGGATGACGGCCTTACCGATCATACTGCCTGCGATGTTCGTGTTGGCGATTGCGGATGTACGGGCAGATCAGAAGAAACCCAATCCTGGTCATTTTAATCTGATGGACGTGTTCGAGTTGGAATACGCTTCCGACCCGCAGATTTCACCCGACGGTAAAAAAATCGTTTATGTACGAAACTTTATGGACATCATGAAGGATCGCAAGCGTTCCAATCTCTGGATCGTGAGCACGGACGGTTCTGAACATCGACCCCTTACTTCCGGGAACAACAACCACTCTCAGCCGCGCTGGTCGCCGGATGGTAAGCGTCTGGTTTACGTTTCTTCTCAAAGCGGCAGCACGCAGCTATACATGCGCTGGATGGATACGGGTCAGACCGCCAAGATTACGAATTTATTGTTTGGACCCGGCGGGTTATCGTGGTCACGCGACGGAAAGTGGATCGCGTTTACGATGAAGGTTCCACAGAGCAGTATGCCTTTTGTTACCATGCCGGAAAAACCAAAAGGAGCGGAGTGGGCCAAGCCCGCGAACGTGATCCGCGAACTACAATATCGTGCTGACGGTGCGGGTTATCTGAAAGCAGGCTATACACACATTTTTGTCGTTCCGAGTTTGGGGGGCACGCCGCGACAGATCACGAGGGGAAAGTTCAACCATCGAGGTACGCCGCAATGGTCGCCCGACGATCAGTCACTCATTATTTCGGCGAATCGTCACAAGGATGCGGAATTTGAACCGCTCAATTCCGAAATTTACGAAGTGTCGATTAAGGATAGTTCGATCAAAACGTTGACCTCGCGGTTCGGTCCGGATCGTGGTCCTGTCTTGTCGCCCAACGGAAAATTAATTGCCTACACCGGATTTGACGATCATTTTCAGGGTTATGAAGTCAACAAACTTTATGTGATGAATCGCGACGGCTCATCGGTGCTGGTGTTAACCAAAGACCTGGATCGCAGCGTGGGCAGGCCACGCTGGAACAGAGATGGAACCGCTGTTTATTTTTCGTTCGATGATCACGGCAACACGAAGATCGCTATCTATTCGTTGTATGAAAAACTCATTCGCTTGTACTCGGGTGACGTGGGCGGTACTTCGATCGGCCGGCCTTATGACGGGGGATCGTATTCGGTTTCGCGTAACGGTTTATATGCCTTTACCCATTCCACTCCCGACCATCCCGCCGACGTCGCAGTCGGCAGCATTCGCACAGCGGTTGTGAAGCATCTCACCCAGTTAAACGAAGACCTGTTTACCCACAAAACGTTGGGCGAGGTCGAGGAAATCTGGTTTGTCTCTTCTTTCGACGGTCGAAAAATTCAGGGTTGGATCGTCAAGCCGCCCAACTTTGATCCCGCGAAGAAATATCCGCTGTTGTTGGAGATTCACGGTGGACCTTTTGCGAATTACGGCGATCGGTTTTCGGCGGAAATGCAACTCTACGCCACCGCAGGATACGTCGTGCTCTATACCAATCCGCGCGGCAGCACGAGCTACGGTAAGGAGTTCGGCAATCTGATTCATCACAACTACCCCGGTGAGGATTATGACGATCTGATGTCAGGTGTGGATGCGGTGATCGAGCGTGGTTACATCGAAAAGGATCAGCTCTTTGTCACCGGTGGCAGTGGCGGCGGTGTGTTGACTTCCTGGATCGTCGGTCATACGGATCGATTCGCCGCGGCGGTGGTCGCCAAGCCGGTGATCAACTGGTTCAGTTTCGCGTTGACTGCGGATATGTACACCTTTTTTCACAAATACTGGTTCCCCGGTTATCCGTGGGAATATCCCGAGCAATACATGAAGCGTTCGCCTATTTCGTATGTGGGGAATGTGACCACGCCGACGATGATGCTGACCGGTGAGGAGGATTACCGCACGCCGATGTCGGAAACGGAGCAGTTTTATCAGGCGCTCAAACTTCTCAAGGTGGAGTCGGTGATGGTTCGTATTCCCGGCGCGTCGCACGGGATTACCGCTCGACCCAGCAATTTGATATCCAAGGTGGCCCACATTTTGAAATGGTTTGATTCGCACCGACCCGACTGCGATAGCGAAACATCAGGCGCAAACAAACCCGTCAGCACGGATTAAGCCGTGATCCGAACCGCGCCCGTGAGGAAGCGGCTTATTTTTACCACCAAGACACAAAGGCACTAAGAAAAAAATCTAAAAAATAGAAACATCAAAACGTCGAAATATCGAAATAGGGGTGCTACTTCCAAATTCGGGTGCCCCTGGCGGCTTGCCCGCCAGTGTTTTTCGGGTTCTAAAGTTTCCGAATCCCGACCGTGAGGGAGGGGCCAAATTACGAATTACACATTACGAATCGATTTTGGGTGGCATGGGCAAACTTGTTTGCCCGTGAACCGAGACGCGTCCGTGAAGGAGCGGACAAAAATACGTTTTTTGATCTACACATCAAACAGTGACGTGCTCAGATATTTTAATCCGGTATCGGTCAAGACGATGGCGATGCGAGAACCGCGCTCTTTCTCTTTCAATAGTTGCAACGCAGCTGCGGCATTGGCGCCGGACGACGTTCCCACAAACAACCCCTCAGCGGAAGCTAACTTGCGAGCCATATGTGTCGCGTTTTCGTCATCGATGGCGATATAATCTTCCACTAAGGTATGGTCGATCAGTTCAAGGTCGCGGGCGTAACCGCCGCCGGCGATTTTGTGCGGCCCGAGATATTCATGACATCCAAAAAACGACGCGCTGGCTGGCTCAACCACATAACAACGAATGTCGGGATTTTTTTCCTTCAACGCTTCGCTCACCCCAGCGAACGTACCCCCCGTACCGACAAATTCCACAAACGCATCGATCTGTCCGTCAGACTGCTCCCAGATTTCCCGTCCCGTGCCCAGATAATGGGCTCGCTTGTTGCTTTCCCAGTGAAACTGATCGACGCGAACGGCGTTGTGTTTTGCGACGTAATCATCCGCTGCCTCCACGACGAGGTCGAGGTCTTTGGGGCTGACCTGCCCCGGTGGCGAGTCCGGGAACTGATCCACGAGTAACACCTCCGCTCCAAGCACCTTCATCATCTTGATTCGTTCCATCGAATTGGCCTTGGACATCGCTGATACGAATTTGTAGCCTCGCACCGCGCAGACGATCGCCAGGCCGCAACCGGTATTGCCGCTGGTGACTTCTACTACGGTCTGACCGGCGATGCCCGGCGTGAGCAGGCCTTGAGCTTCGGCGTCGTCGATCATCTGTTTGGCGATGCGGTCTTTTTTGCTGCCGCTGGGGTTCAGATATTCACATTTGGCGATGATAGAGCCTTCCACGTCGGCGCAGAGTCTTTGCAGATCGATCAACGGCGTGTGGCCTATCGCTTCATCAATCCCGCTTAAGATGCCTTGTACTACCGTTTCCATCGCAATGCTCCTGAAAATTTTGTATAGCCTCGAATTCGTGTGCCACTAACGGCTAGCCCGCCAGTGTTTTCAAGTAATTCATACCACAGTAAATGCAGGTACATGCCCGCGCACACGACCCCCGCGTAGCACCTGAAATTATGGAGCACGTTTCATGCCAAGAGCATCTAGGATTGCAATTAATTATGATCTATTGGGGTGGCATGCCTCACGCTTCACACTCATGTGTTGCGTGAGCATGTTTTCGTGAGGGTTGTATCTTATAAAAACAACCAGTCGATCAAGAAATATAAAAGAGAAATGGATCCACCAATCAGGATGGTAAATAGTACAACCAAATCCCAGCCAAACTTATCAAATCGGTTAATTTTTCCCGAAGGATATTTTTCAAAATAATAGCCAGGTCGCCACCCCCATTTATTCATACCATCCGCGTGTACGAAAATTTCTACGGAGATACGTTCACGTCGTCCCCCAATTTTATTTACATTGGGTGAAAATATAAGCGTTGTTCCATCAACAATCAGCTCAGGTTCAGCAGGCCAACCGTCTTCCTGTTCGATGATTCGTTCAAGTTCGTTATACGGTTTGTCTTCAAACTCTTTACCGAGCTGATCGACGAGCTCTTTTGTTTTTTCGCGTGTGATCATCACTTTTTATCCAGTATTGTTGACGGTATTGTAAAATACTGGCGGATTTCGACAAGTTGAGCATATGAATCCACCAAAAATGAGACCACAAGACTCGAATATGAATATTTTTTACAATTTTTGGGAGCGGATTTGGTGCGTGAGGCCTTATTATAGGTGTGGATCGAAAAGATCGCGTTTTGGCATGGCTGATCGAAAGCTGGATGCACTTCGATACAAATGTAACGTCGGGGCTTGTCCCCGGCGCCGCCCACAAGGGTCACAGACCTCCGGCAGAGGGCGACGTTACATTAATCGTTTGTTAGTCTGGCTGATGAATGTTGTTGGTTGTTTGCCAGCTGCGATCGTTTTTGTGAGGAGATGGATGACTATTGCGCAAGTACAATCTTGTGACGTGCATTCTTGTAATGCACAAGCCTTTGACGGTAGAACGTATGAAGACTCGGTAGACGACGAGCGCGACCTGATCGATCGCGCGAAGCGCGGAGCCGAGGGTTTTTCTCTGCTCTATCAACGCTACAGTCCGTTGTTGTTAAACTATGTTCGTCGTCGTACGGGCGATGTTCATGTGACGGAGGATCTGGTAGCTGACGTGTTCGTCATTGTGTTGCGGTCGTTGCCCGGCTATCGGTACCGGGGCAAGCCGCTGCGATCCTGGCTTTTGCGGATCGCGACGAACGAGGTCAACCGTTGGGCACGTGGTCAGCGGCGACGGGCGCACGTTTCCTTACAGGCGGATCATGTAGCCGATCTGCAAGATCGATCCACATTGGGCGAAGCGCGTAGCGAATATTTTTCGCGTAACGAGCATTTTCAAAGCGCGTTACT
>CBDTZI010000086.1:0-10543 GCA_965364865.1 uncultured bacterium
CGGACCGCGTGTGTATGTTCTATGATATCGGTTTGTTTGTCAAGAAAAAAATAGAGTATTTATAATGTTTTTTTGTCGAAGTGCCACATACCTGACACTCTAAAATCGCATAATCCCGGCTGGTTATACCAGCCGGGTATGCCTGGCTAGCCGTGCCGGTCCCACCAGCCGAGTGTGACGCCCTGGGCCGGTCACGATTTGTTAATCCCGGCCGGGAGTAACAACATCAAGAAAACTAGAGACTAGAGAATGGAGGGCTAGAGACTGGAAACTAGGTTTCGACTTTTCTTCGTTTCCTTGTGACTAGGTGCTTAGGGTGACGTTAACAGAGCAGGGTCGGTTGTGCGGACCAACACTCCCCTCCTTACTAAGGAGGGGCTGGGGGAGGTTAATTGTAGCGTCACCCCCCAACCGGGGGTCTGTGACCCTTGTGGGTGGCGCCTGATCCGAGCCGAGAGCGTAAGCGACCGGTGCGTTTTATACTGTACCGCGCCCGTGAGGAAGCGGCCTCCTCGAACCTCAATACCCGATGGTAAAATCAGTGTGATTGAGTGGGGAAGTTGACGGAATTGCAAATAGTAGTTATACAGTTACAAGTTTCCAGAATTCACATTTAGTGAAATCTTGAAAGAGATATTTAGCGGAGATAAAAAGAATTCCGATGGCAAATGATTTGAAACGTTTAATTAAAGAGGCGACTGAAGCATCGGAACATGCTCCAGAACATCTGCAAGTGGCGGCATTCAACAAAGCATTCGATGCACTGAAAGAAGATAGACAAATAACCAACAGTTCTGCAGTCAAACACACACCTGAGGGTAGAATCAAAGATGATAAGAAAAAAACATCAGAAGATAATGATAGTGTTGGAAAATCACTTGATAGACTAGATCGAACAAAACATGCAGATATCAGAGACGGTGAGACAGTAGTAAATAACTCTCTACGTCTTCTTAGAGCGGCCAAAGAAGAATTAAATATCGATGGTTTAGATGCACCATCAATTGCAAGAATTCTAGTTGATAAGTATAGATACTCGACATCACGTCAAGGTGTATCAAACGCTTTAAACAGAGCAGGAAGATATGTCAATCGACATAAAGCTGGAAAAAGTATAATTTTTCGTATCATGGCGGCGGGCGAGGAGTACTTAAATGAATTGAGCAATAACCACCAAGTAACAGATGTAAAACCGAAACAATCACGTAAGAAACCTGCAACAAACAAGCACACTAAGACGATAAAGAAGAAGGCCGCATCGAAGCAATCCAAAAAGAGTGTACGCACTCGGAAAGTCGGATCGTTCGCCGCATTAACACAGCTTTATGAAGCCAGTTTTTTTTCGACACCTCGTACAATATCATCTATCGTTGATCATTTGAAACATAAGCATGGACGTTCATTTAAATCGAGTGAAATTTCACCTCCACTCCTACGATTACTGAGAACAAATAAACTGACACGGGACAAGAATTCTGAGAAACAATATGAGTACAAGAAAACATGATTCGGTAACTATTGAGGATGCGCTTAAATCAGTACCGAGTGTGTTTCGTCGACGCTTGATCAAATACTATAGTGAGCTAAAACAAGCATATATTAGGGGTGACCATGACGCATGCGGTACGCGTTCGGGTAAATTTTGCGAGACTTTAATCCGGTACTTACAAAACACATTGGAAGCGAAACACACTAAGTTTGGCAAACAAGTCAATCTATTTAGCGAAGCAAGACGGCTTGAGAATCTTCCTCAAGTATCCGGACCTGAACCATTCCGTATTTTTATTCCAAGAGCGCTCTGCTTTCTGTATACTCTACGAAACAAACGTGGATTTGCTCATGTGGGCGGCGATTTAGATGCCGATCCGATTGATGCCGTGACATGCGTTAGGGTCGCTGATTGGTGCTTATGTGAACTCATTCGAGTAGTCCATGATCTTTCACTCGAAGATGCACAAATGCTAGTAAACACAATTTCTGCAAAAGAAGTACCTGACATATGGACTGTTGCTGGTAGAAAACGAGTATTGAAGAAAGGGCTTGACTACAAGTCCCAAGTGTTACTCTTACTATATTCTGAAGTAAACGAAGCTGTATTGATAGAAGATTTATACGATTGGACGGAATACTCACGTATGAACGATTTTCGTCGACATGTCCTTACTCCACTTCATCGAGATCGATTTATAGAATGGGATAAAGATTCAGATGCAGCATTACTCTCCCCAATAGGAATCCAAAGAGTCGAATCAGAGATTATTAATATTACACCATGATCACACTACCCACTCCTCATCACCCTGACCGTATCCACAGAGTATATAACCAGGGCGGTACAGATGAAGGCGAAGCTGATCGCGTGGGTGCGGGTAAACAGTTCGCCGTAAGTGACGAATCGTCGTAGGGGACAGCTAAGAGAAATTGAAACGTCGGGGCGATGTACTGCAAAAAGCAGAAATATCATAACGTTTTTCGTTGGGGACAAGCCCCGACGCTACATTTTTTTACCGCTTCCTCACAGTCGCAGCTCGGTAGAATTTCCCGCTTCCTCACGGGCGCGTCTCGGTTTGCCAATCCTTGCGGGCGGCGTTGGTAGACCACAAAGCTGGCCAAGACGAGGTCACGATACTCAGCCATAGGCTCGGCACCGCTGAAAACTCCTCGAAAGTCACATCTTTGACACTGTTATAATTACCCCGCAAGTTACAGGTTCGGCACTAATAACACCCCTCACAGTATCAGATCAGGGTAATCGATTTCTATTTTACCTATTTGAATCACCTAATTAAGTATCTTGAAACCAATCACAACTTCGCACTATCATACCGATGTGAGGTGCATTTACGTCAACACAGTAATATCATTTCAAAAGGAGAGTAGTTATGAAAACATTTCTCAACTCAAAAATGATGTGCGTACTAAGTCTCAGTATGATTTCTGTACTGTACTCTGCTACACCTGTTCAGGCCGCGGAGTATTGTTGTTGTTGTGCCGGTCCGGGTAATTGGTGTGAAGAGAAAACAGAGGATTGTGCGACGCAATGCAATAGCTTCCAGGTTGGGACATGCCCTAATGCATTTTGTACTAATCACTGTACATCCATGGCCAATGAAGACACGACTATTATCGAATCATTCATGCCTGATGAATACGTCGATGAAGTCATCGCGATGGATGAGGATTGCACTGATGAAGCGGATGAAACGGCGGAAATTGGTACCGAAGAATAGATCGTAATCTTTACAATAATTTATTGATGTAAATATTATTTCCCCTCCAAGCCGCCCTACGGTTTGTTCGCCATGAATCGTGGAGCATGACACCCCCCTTTTATTCCCCCCTTACTAAGGGGGGAATAAAAGGGGGGTGTCTTTTTGTAATTCGTAATTATTGTAGGCCGCTTCCTCACGGGCGCGGTTCGGAAAAACTTGCTCATATACACGGGCAAACAAGTTTGCCCATGCCATCCGGTCGAGCGGTATTACTAGGCCGTCTTTTTGTCCGATTCATGCACCAGTAGATGTCATGCAAAAGGAATCATTTTGTGTTTACGTCTTCCACGACGAGGCCGTCGCGGAGGGTGATGATGCGGTCGCAGCGGTTAGAAACCTCAGTTTCGTGCGTCACGATCAAGATGGTCTTACCCTGCTTTTTCAGGTCATCAAAAATTTCGAGAATGCGAGCACCCGTCTCGGTGTCCAGATTCCCCGTCGGTTCGTCCGCCAGAATAATCAGCGGGTCGTTAATCAACGAGCGGGCGATCGCGGCCCGCTGCTGCTGGCCGCCGGAAAGTTCGTTGGGGCGGTGATGACTTCGATCAGCTAACCCGACCAATTCAACCAGTCGCAAGGCTTTTTCACGACGTTCATGCGGTGGGCAACCCTGATAAAAGAGTGGGACTTCGATGTTTTCCAAAACCGAGAGCTGGGCGATCAGGTTGAAATTTTGAAAGACAAACCCGATACGCTGGCCACGAATCGCGGACAGTTCGTCATCGCTGAGTAGGGACACATCCACGTCACCCAAAAAGTAGCGGCCCGAGGTGGGGCGGTCGAGGCAGCCCAGCAGATTCAGCAGGGTACTCTTCCCCGACCCGCTTTGACCACGAATGGCGACTGAATCGCCCTTCACGAAATCGATATCAATACCCTTGAGCGCGTGTACTTGTATCGGGCCACCCGGTTGGCCATAGACCTTGGATAACTGTTGCACGGAAGCGATGGTATTGGAGGCTATGATAACTCTGATTCCGTGTTAGGGGTTTGATGGTTTGATGGTTTTGAATGAGCCATGTTGTTTGTTGGGACTCTGCCCGCCATGCGGTTTGGAGGGGCTTGACCCTTTACCGTGCATCGAAGGTTTTCCGCCGGGTTTTGCACCGCCGGAATGGGATCCAGCCTTCATCCCGCGCCCGCGCATCTTGTCTTTTTTCTTGTCGACGCTCAGGTCAGGAATCATTCTTTTTTCTTCGTTGCCAAACGCCAGCAGAATTTGATCTTCGGTGGTCAGTCCGTCCTTGACCTGTGCCCATTCCATGCCGATGGCGCCAAGTTTAACTTCTGCGTATTGTGTTTCTCGGCCGTGTTGTTTGAAGACATATCGGCGGGCGTTTTTGCTGTAGATCGTCTGAACGGGGATTGATATTTGATTCACCACATTTTCAACCATGATTTCGGTGTGGGCGGTGGCTCCGGGTTTGAGCTTTACGCTCGTCTCATCAAGCGTGATTTCGGTTTCGTATTCCTTCAGGTCGGGATTCAACCAGCGATTGGACGAATCAGCTAATACGGCAATTTTCGTAACCTCACCGGCAAACTGTTTTCCGGGAATGCCTTCGATGGTGATGTTGACGCGTTGTCCAATTTTGAGCTTGTCGGTCTTGGCTTCATGAACACGCACTTGCACGATCATTTTGGAGGTATCCGGCAACGTGAGCATGATCTGGCGTTCGTGAACGGTAGCCCCTTCGCGAATCTGACTGTCGCTGGACATAAAGTGTCGGCCACCGCCGCCGGTGTAATAGACCACAAAGCCTTGCGCCGGTGCGTAGATCGAGCAGTTTTTCTTTTGGACACGAAGCTTGGCCAACTGATCATGAATCAGCTCGAGTTCTTTGGTTTTACTTTCGAGCGATCGGGATTTCTTATCCTCTTCCGCAAGGGCGTTTTTCTTGACCCGGCCAAATTCCTTCATCGCTTCCTCGACATCGGATTGTCGTTGTCTCAAATTAGCGACGTGGGTGTATAGTACGAGCACTTCCTTGGCCTTGATTGCTTTTTCCAGATCCCAAATCGCTTTTTGATGGTTGAACTCGTCTTCTTCAAATTCGGTCTGGGTGATAAACCCACGCAGAATCAGTTCCTTGGCGGCTTCGTAATCCTGTTTTCTTCTTTCGAGCGTGATCTTGGCCTGGTCGATGGCGATGCTGGCGTCTTTGAATCGCTGGGTCCATTCACCCTTTTCATATTTTTCCAGTTCGAGTTTATCCAGTTCGATTTTTAGTTGTGCTTTGCGAATGTCACTTTCGTTTCGATCTTTCTGGATTTCGAGTTCGGTCTTGGCCGCTTCATACGTCATCACCGCGTTGGCCTCTTTGATTTCGTCCTGCTGGATGCGACTGTCGATCTGATCGCTGGCGAGCTCGATCAGAAGATCGCCTTTATTGACCTGCGTGCCTTCGGGGATCAGGCTGATGATCGTCGATCGACCCTCGACCTGAGAAGCGATTTCGGTGGAGTTGGCGGCTTTGAGTTCCCCCTTTTCTTTGATGACGACCGAGAAGGTCTGCGGGGCGACAGAGTATTTGGTGATGCTGTCGATTTCCCGAGCGGACTGGGTCCAGTCGAGAGCCGCCCAGCCTGCGGTTGCGATGACAATCGCGCCGAGACTGATCGCGACGAGCTTCATCTTCGAGCCTTTGGACAGCGAAGCGGGGCCATACCCGAACCCGGTGTTCGTGGTGGAAGTTGTTACGACGTCCGAACTGATATTGTCTACGGGTGAATCCATCATAATCCTGCAAGTTCCTGTGCGGTTTTTACCCGGCGGAACGGTTATCCGCCTTCAACTCTGTGATATTTGCCCCATCATAGTCGAAATCGTGAACGATCCAAATCAATTCTGGTAAGAATAACGGTTTTGGCGGGGTTTTTCAAAGCCATCTCCGGTCGAAAATTGTAGAATTGTTGTCTTGTTATCCAGACGTTACATCGTCTTATCGGGCAGGGTCATAGCGGTTCATTGACCTCCGGTGGGTTTTTTGCGGGTCTGTCTGGTCGATGGCGGTGTTTTCCGCTCATTTGTATAGCGAAATAATGCGTCTGATCAAATCGAAGAAATCATGAAACCTGCAAATCCTGGAATAAGACGGCAAGTCGATTAATTTTGATTCGATATAACGGTTTTTTCCGGTTGTTTTATTGGGAACTTTTCTCCCAGATTATCAATAGCCTTTAGGTGTGCGTCCCCCAAATCGTCGTTTGAAAAAACGAGATCTCCCGATGAAAATTCTCCTGTCCAGACTCGATCAAATTTTTCGACATCTATAAGTTTAACATTGAATTTAACAACAGATGCGAAACTTTTTATTTCATCACTCCGGTGTCTCTGTTGTCTGCTATTATCAACAGGCTTGCCGAATATATTCATAATACCATCAATCGCATGCGGTATTTTTTCTAACAACGATTCTGATATTTTTGCTTTGGTTACATCAATTAAAAGTAATGCCTGTGCATTCACCGCTTTTCCCAGTTCGGGGATATTTTCATCCGTAATCCCGGATTGCCCTAGAACGTGCTCTGCGAGTATTCTGTCGGTTTCTTGACGTTCGGCAATTTTGTAATTTTTTTTCCTAAGGGCAATGCACAGGCGATTTTCCATTTCATCCTTCGCGCCCGGATGCTCCTTTAGAAGCTCGTATGGATCTCTGACAGTTACAGCGAACGTATCATAGTTCAATACATTAAGGCCGCCGGTTCTTGAATGAGTACATCCCGCTGACATCGTTATGCAGCCATAAACGGCAGTCAATAAAATCAGTCGATAACTCATGGTTAATCCTTTTTAGTGAGGCTGGCAATAAATTTCTTGTCTTTAGCAACTTTATTCAGAACTTTTTCTATTGCTTCTTCAATTATATCACTGTCTGGGGGGCAATTTCCCTCTTTACTGCAAAGTGCGGCATGTGTTCCGTCGAAGACTTTAGTGAACACCTTGACACCTCGCTCAAGATTCTTCACTACAATAGAAATTTTTACAGTTGCTTTTTTAGTAATATAAGCAGAGTACTCCGTTTTAGGCGTAGGCTTACAATTTATGCTCGTGAGTGTTCCTTTGACGTAAGTATCCGCCTGCCACAGTTTTCCAAACGCAACCTGCGTGTTGCTGTCATATCTTCCATTTGCCGATTTCAATATCTCCGCAGCGGAATCATCTATTTCTGCAATATCAACAATGTCGAATTCACTATTAGAAAGATCAGATACGATTTCACTAAGCTTATCTGCGGCGTTCCATGAATAACTATCGAATTTTATTGATCCTCCTGCAATCACACGATCATTCATCCACTTTGTGGGTGTTGCGTTCACAAATGGAGGTATGCCAACACGCTGAGGTTTTCTTAACGGGTTGCCTTCATCCGAGTAGGCCCATCCCGCAAAAACAGTACCGACAATAAATAAGAAACTGATGTGCTTCATGTGGTTAGATCTCATGATTTGTCCCCAAATGGTTTCTGTAGTCACTTTATCAATATTTTCAGCTAAATAATTTTTTGCCTCAACAAATTCTTTGATTAAAAACTTCGTAGCTTTCAAGAATGCCGCCAGGGCAATAACGGCTTTGGTTATAAAAGTTAATAATTCCAACACGAGTACTCAATATCAAGATGAGCAAATCTCATCTTAGTTTGACTTCACCAGTCTGAATTACATACCCCGTTTGAATTTTAAGGCAATCCCGATTGCGATTGAAACAATATGTGACTCGGCCCGGTATTGATTATTCTGTTAAAAACATACCATAGGTATAAAGATATGAAACTACCTAATTAGGTACGTTAAAATAGAGCGTTACGGATTTTGAGGGTCGATGGGAGTGGCGTATGTGGTGTCATCCGCCCATTTACCGTCGTCAGTCACGCGCAGTGTGCCGGTATCGCGACGGAATTCTAAAATGGCAACACGATAGGATGCAATAGCTGCGGCGTAGTCGTTTCGCGCATCAAGTAAATCGTTTTCCGCGTCAACCACATCCTGGTTGGTGGATTTTCCCAGGTCGTATTGCGCACGGGCGGCGGCAGCTCGAAGCTCGTTCTCTTGAACGTTCATCGCCATAATGCTGCGCAGGTTTTCCTGCTGGGTGATGCGTCGCATGGCTCGGCGAACATCGGCTTTGACTTCGTCTATCGTCTGCTCGTGGTTTCGGTCGGCCTGCCTGACGGTGATCAGGGATCGACGGTATGCATTTTTTTCCGTTTTTCGATCATCAAGCCGAAAGTTGAATCCGCCGCCCCAGGAGCCTCGTTCCGGATTGATGTCAAACGAGTTGGCATGGTTGGGGTCGCTCTGCATGTTGAAGTTTGCGGAGAAGTCCAGGTCGGGCAACAGTCTGTTTTTTGCAATTTCCACTCCGCGTTTTCGATCGTCTACGCTGTCTGAAGAGTTCAGCAGGTCGAGTCTGTACTTCATCGCAGCCTGGACCGCCTGGAGCTGCGTCACACGGGGGAGCAGGTCGTCCACTTTTCGTGCATCAATGTCATCCTTCTGACTTAACACGTCAAGTTTCGTGTCGACTTCCATTCCAATCAGAATTTTGAATCGATCCAAAGAGGATGCAAATCGTTCCTTCGCGCTGACCAGAGAAGATTCGGCACTACGCAGGCTGGACTTCGCCCGTGGCGCTTCAAATATGGTTCGACTTCGACCCATACGGTTAATGAACTCCGCTTTTTCCCAGTCATTCTTTCGGCTTTGAAACGCTTTGTAGGTATTGATGATCGAGGCTTTGAGTTGCTGCAGGTTGAAATAGTCCGACGCGACCTGAACCAGATAGGACCTGCGAAATCGTTCGTAGGTTCGTACCGCGTAAATCAGTTCACGTTCCGCGACGTAGCGGGATTCGTAGGCCACATCTCCGGCTCCGCGAAACAGCGGGAGATTCGCTTCGAGAATCACGTCACCCTGTTCACCTTCGACGATGTTATCATGAAGGTTTCGCACCAACGTACTGACGATTCGTGCGGTGATGAGTCCGCCGTGTTTGAGGCGCTGAAAGGCTGCAATTTCCGCGACCGCGGTAAAGGCTTTGTCGTGATCCTCGACGCCGCCGCTATCGGAAAAGTCGAAATCAGCGCTCATGGTGGCCACGAATTGCGGCGTCCATAGATGTCTCTCTAATGTCAGGTCGAGCGTGGCGACATAGAGGTCTTCTTTGGCGTTTTGCAGTCGTCGTGCATTTTTCATGGCATAGGCCAACGTGTTGGCCAGTCCGAATACCTGAACCTGATTCATTTGATCTTCTGAAAAAATGGATTCTGTTCTGGCTGCCAATGGGTCGATCTCTTCGGTTGAGGTGGATTCGGGAAGATTTTCGGCGTGATCATCTGTTGTGATGTCTTCAGGGTTGGTCGAAGCCGCTGCCGATTTTTTCTTAAACGATTCGGGGATGTCAGCGTCGACGGGTTGAGGATTGAAGTTGTACATTCGATTCGTCGAGTTGATTTCACCCGTTTCGTCGCCGATGTGTACGTTGGTGGTGGTGCCGATCGCGGCCTGTTGCCGGTTCTGGATCACGCGATAGACTTCGCGATCGGTCCGTTCAATGATCGGGCCAATACATCCGCCCAGCCATACCATGCCGATCAGGGTTATTGTAAGTTGGGTTGGCAGAGTCAGTCGCAAAGTTTCGCTTCCTGTTTTAAGAATAGATCAATCAGAATTCTATACTTTACCCGAAAACAGGTCGCTGTCGCGGTGTCCTTACAAGATTTGACTTCCTGGTCAGGCTCGTGTGCGAGATATTATTTTTTTGATTTCAAAAACCGAGTTGACATCCGGGGTCAACGAGGCCATCCTCGCTGATTATGACCAGGGAAAACACCATTGATCTTTCTGTGGATTTAGCGGGCTTGAAGCTAGCGAATCCGATTATGACCGCTTCGGGGACCAGCGGATATGGCCCGGAACACGGCGAATTGATCGATCTGACTAAATTGGGGGCGTTTGTCACCAAGGCGGTGTCTCCGGAGGTGCGAAAAGGGAATCCACCGGAGCGGATTGTGGAGACGCCGGCGGGCATGCTCAACGCGATCGGGCTGGCGAATTTGGGGCTGGAAGGATTCGTTGAGGAAAAGGTTCCTTTTCTGGAAAAGATGGGTATTCCCGTCATCGTCAACGTGGTGGGTCATTGCGTCGAAGATTTTGTAACCGTTTGCCAGCGACTCGACGAAATCGATTGCATCAGCGGGCTGGAATTAAACGTGTCGTGCCCCAATGTGGCGGACGGGCTGGAGTTTGGTACGGACGCGGACCGGTTGTGC
>CBDTZI010000087.1:0-10523 GCA_965364865.1 uncultured bacterium
GGCTGATGCTGATCCGTTTACAGCAGTGTTCTCAGATTGACAATTGTTTGAGGATGAGCGGACTTGGGGTGGCATGTCCACGTTTTTGTGGGCATGAAGAAAAATGATCAACATGCTCACGCAGGCGTGAGCATACCACCCGATTTCCAGGTGATTTTTTACTGCGTTTTTTGATTTTGGGGTTGATTATGGGGTGTTTGCTCTCCAATGATATTAAGGCGGAGTGTGTGGTGGGTTTGCGCCGTAAGATGTAAACGTAGAAAAAAAATCAAACTATCGATTGAGCAGGGGAACATTGAGCAACTATGTTTATCACGAGACGAAATCTTTTACGGTGTTGTTGGATATTCGCTATTGCCGGTACTATGGTTTTCGCCGCGGATGAAGTTCGAGTACACGAAACAATCATCCGAGCCGGTTCGACCCGCACCATCACGTCAATCCAAAGAATTCCAAAACCTAAAACCAATAGAAAAGATTTCAGCGGCCATGTAGCTGGTGAAGTTGATCCCTTTCCTTTTCCGCGGCCACGCTTCGTGGGGTTCTCTCCATTGGTGGCGATTACGACATCGGATAAACGTCGAGGCCCATTCGATGAACAAACCTTCGAACACGAATTGGAAAACTCTTACGCGGGTAACCCTCTCATTGGCACACCGGAATCTGACTTTGTAGTTGGAATTTTGGACACCGGTGCGGTAGCGGATCTAACGATCGGTTCGGGTTCCGGAATATTAGGCGTGGAAGGGGCTTATCTAACTCAAAATTTTATTTCTATTGTAGGGGTGGGTGGAGTCATTCCTGTACCCGTTTCGCACCCCATCGGAATTTTTGCAGCGGGTTTATCAAATATCGATTCTTTTGGTTTATTGGATGTTAACTCGCTGGTCGGACATTCAAATGTTTCCGTGATAGCGACGCCGCCGATCGACTGTGGTGTGATTGAAATCAATAGTGCTATCATCGGAACTCCTTTTTTAGCTTTTTATAACACGGTCATTCGTGTTGATCAGCTTGTAACCGTAAACGTAGCCGGTGAATCATTCATCAGTCCCGATGTTAGCATTCAGAATATTTTTCAATCCCTTCCACCCGTTGCACGCAGTATCCCACTTCATTTTGGTGGATCATTGCCACCTCTTTCTGCGGCTTTTGGTCCAAACCTTGAAGATCTGCAAGACTTGGAGACTCCCGGATCACCCACGTTATTATCCTTTTTTCCAGGTTCCTTTTTCAATATTGGAGACGTTTTCTTCACAACGATATTGGCGATCGAAGGCGAACCCGGACCTACAAACTCAGGGCAAGAACTCGAAGTCATGGTCGATACCGGTGCACAGACTTCAATCATCAGTCCAGCCATGGCGGCCAGTTTGAGTTTGCCGTTTGAGCCGGATTTTACTGTAGAGGTGTGTGGAATTGGCGGTGTGTCGACGGATATCCCGGGTTATTATATTGATTTTATCAAAATCAATGCCTTGGGCGGCGCTCTGGAATTTTCAAAAGCACCATTTGTTGTCATTGACTTACAATCCCCAACCGGGGGATCGCTCGATGGTGTGCTGGGAATGAATTTTTTCTGGAACCGCAATGTGGTATTGGAGCCATCTCTTGCGGGCAGTTCGTTTTTTTCGGTGTCCGATCCGATTCCCGTGGCGTTTGGGGATAACGACGTTGACTTTGATGTGGACGAATCCGATGCGGTTTACTTTATCGATTGCATGACGTTACCCGGCAGTGGAGCTGCGAATCCAGAATGTCTGCACCTGGACATCGACAAAGATGACGATGTGGATATGTTCGATTTTTCCGCGTTTCAAAGGTGTTACAGCGGTTTTGATGTCACCGCGGACCCTACCTGTAGCCAATAATTTATTGCTGCGAATGGCCGCAGGATTTTCCTTGCGATTGCATTTCTGATTTGATAAACTGCTATCGATTCATTTGAGCCTGTTGCGTAACATTCACAAAGGAGAAACGATATGATTCGCTTACGAACCTTACTGTTGGCCGGGATCCTTCCTCTGATCTTCGCGGTCGGTCCTGTCGACGCCCGGGGGTTGGAATATAAAGTCGATCCGGTTCATTCTTCGGTGACTTTCAAGGTGAAGAATAAAGGGATCAGCTATGTCTTTGGCCGGTTCAACAAAATTTCTGGAATCTTCAAGGCGAACAAACTTCGCAATCCTTCAACCATTAAAATCGACGCCGAAGTCGTAACCAAGAGTATTGATACAGGTAACAACAAACGAAACAACATTATTAAGGGAAAGCAATACCTTGATTCGAAGAAAAATTCTACCATTTCCTTTAAGACGAAAAGCGCAACCGATATTGATGAGGACAACAAGTTTGAATTGACCGGTACGCTTAACTTTTTTGGTACTGACAAGGTGATTAAAGTTCAGTGCGAACTGGTGGGCATGGTGAAAATCGACGCATTGACTCGCCGTGCGGGGATTCTGGCGACGTTTACGATCAAACGCAGCGAATTTGGGATGGATTACAATCTCGAAGAGATCGACGACGAAGTCACGATCACGGTCAGTCTTGAAGGTGAACTCAAAATCAATCCAGCTGGTTAATTCCGCCTTACAATGGGTTATTTCAAATATTCGATGCTTTCGCAGCCTCTTTGGATGGGGTTGTGGAAGCATTTTTTTATTTTCCCAGGATCAGTTCTTAAATAAAAAAATAATTTTTTCGTCGATCTGGGCATCCTATCCGTCTAAAACAGTAACCATGAAGAAGGTTGAAAATAAACTGTCGGCCCATCAGCCTGATGATCCTGCATTAATTGAACAGGCTCGCCGCGGGAATCGCGAAGCATTCCATTCGTTGATCCGCCAATGGGAGATGAACGCGCTGAATCTGGCCTATCGGATTACGGGCGATCGTGATCGGGCGCTGGACATTCGGCAGGTTGTATTTTTGCGGTTGTGGGATCGGCTGGATTCTTTTGAGGGGCGGTCGAGTTTTTCGACGTGGATCTATCGAATGATCGTCAACGCATGTCAGGATGACATCCGATCTTTGCAATCACGAGGCCGTGCGATGAAAAAGTATCAACAGCATAGTAACACAGAAATTCATGGCAAACGCAACGAGTCGGATCATGAGCCTTTAACAAAAAATGTTGTGGATGCCGTGATGTCGTTACCGATACCCCAGCGTTTTGCCGTAATTTTGCGACATTATCACGGTCAAACCTTTGCACAAATGTCAGAAATTCTGGACACACCAGAGACCACGCTGAAATCAAGAACGTTGACGGGCTTGCGACAAATAAGAAAGCAACTGGGTATCAAAATCCCTTCGAGAGAGTCGTCATGAACTGTAAAGAAGTCGAAAACATATTGGCTGATGCCTTGTATGACGAGATGGATGATCATCAGCATGATTTGTTCAAACAACATCTCTCTGCCTGTCCAGCCTGTCAAGCTGAATATGATTCCCTAAAAGAAACCATGAGTCGATTGGATCAATGCAAAGGACTCGAAGAGCCGTTTCAACTTTCGCAGATCACCAGAGCGACCCTGTCACCTGAAAAAACACGGAGTAAGCCTATGTACTCGATAAGACCGATCCTCATCGGTTCCGTAGCCGCTATGTTGATGTTTGGGCTGTTGCGAGTGGGAGAATTTTCATTGTCTAATCAGAAAGATACTCCACCCTCTCCGAGTCAGGGTACTGTAGAAATGGAGCAGTTTGTGTTGCTTCTATTCGAAGATACGAATTCAGAAGCTGCGATGAATCCGGAAAAAGAAAAAATTCTGGTGAAGGAATACAGTCAATGGGCGGGGAATCTTGCACAGGTCGGTCAGCTGGTGGGCGGGGAAAAATTGAAAAATCAGTGGAGTCGAGTGTTGCAAGGGCATGGCCAGCAGTTCACCTTCAAGGACGGATTTCAAACGAGAGATCGAGAGATGATCAGCGGCTTCTTTCAAATACTCGCCAAATCGTATGACGAGGCGATGGAAATCGCGAAAACGTGTCCGCATTTGAAATATAACGGAAGAATCGAATTGCGCTGGATTGATCCGGTGTAATCGTACTGAATAAAAATGAGAGGAGATATGATGCAAAAGTTTCGAGGGATTGGCTTGATTGTTGTCATTGTTACCATAAGTGTATGTTTATCATCCGTTTCACTATTGATTGCTGCCCAGAAAAGTGATCAGGGGTCTGGAAAATTATTAAAAAAGAAATCCACTTCCATTGCGTATAAACCATCGCTTTTGGTACAGCTTCACGTAGCCAATCTTGATCGAGCCATCCATTTTTATCAGGATGTTTTGGGGCTCGAATTAGTACTTCGCAATGAGGAACTACGATGGGCCAAGATCAGTCTGGGTATTGATGACGTGCAGATTGGGTTGGGCGAAGGTGAGAAAGTGCTCGGTAGCGGCACAGTTTCAATGAACATTGGTGTGATCGATATTGAAGCTGCTCGTAAAACATTAGAGCAGCGTGGTGTCGTATTCAAATCTGAAACGATTACAATACCAGGTATAGTCAAGCTGGCTGATTGTACAGACCCGGACGGGAATAAAATCCGCCTGGCGCAGGATTTAGCTAAGGGTATGTAGTACGTTTCAAAACGAATCGTTATCACTCTGGTTGAATAGTAAATAGGATCAAAGACCATGAAAAAAAATGTAGCGTATACAACGTTATTGACTGTTGTAGTGGGTTGTAGTCTGAATGTGATCGCCGATACTCGCGAATCTACCAGTAAGCAACACAAGGAAAGTCAAATATCGAAACTTTCCTGGATCGCCGGGACATGGGTGGCGAATCAAGACGGGGATTATTTGGAGGAAATGTGGAGCGAGCCGGTCGGCGACACGATGATGGGTGTGTTTCGCTGGGTCAAAGGTGGAAAAATCTGGCTGAATGAAATCGTGACGATTACGGACGATTCGGAAGGGTTGGTGTTTCGACTACGTCATTTCGATCGCAAGATGACGGCTTGGGAAGATAAGGACAAGCCGTTTTACTATCCTGTAAAACATATGGGCCGCAATGAAATCGTCTTTGAAAACCCGGAGCGCGACCATCCGCGCAGCATGACCTATCGCCGGGTGGGTGATACGCTTTATGTGATCCTGCAGGGCTACAAAGACGGGAAAGAATCCGGCTCGAACGAATTCGTGTTTCAACGAAAATAAATTTTCTAAACAAAACAATGTATTATATCTGATGTGGCTACAATAAATCTTGTGTGATATATACATCCAAGTTCCAAGTTGCGCTGCATTGCTGGATGTAATGCATTTGTCACAGGTATCCGGTTGATGTAACTTCAAAGTAACTAACTTATTTTCCTCTTGAATTGAACACGATAACTGTCTACAAGCGTTTAAGAGTGAGCCTATATCGTGTAGGTTGATATTTGTGGGTGAAATTATTACGGAAACAAATATCAATATTCCGGAGTCATGCAGTCAATATTGGAGGTTAATATTTATGCTTTATCTTCATCGATTTCGTAATGTTGTAGTAATCCATGCCGTGATGTTTGTTCTGTTTCTTGCGTCGGTCGAACAACCCTGTACAGGGAACTCGAGCGACAGTGAGAACGTAACTGCACCTAAGGTTGAATCGGTTTTCCCTCAGCCCTCAGGTGCTGAATTGGCAGAAATTACACAGCCGAAGCTTCGTGAGGAGCTGCTCAAGATGGTCAGCGAGGATCAGGTTGCACGAAAAACGGGCACATGAGCCCAGAAATCATGTGGCCCGGAGGGCCAACAAAATCCAACTGTAGTAAAACAAGATACTGTCGATAAACGCAACACGAAACGCATGAAGGAAATCGTTAAGAAGCACGGTTGGCCGACAAAGAAAATGGTGGGTTTCGACGGCACGAGGGCAGCGTGGCTATTAGTACAACACGCCGATCAGGAAGTTCACTTCCAACATAAATGCTTGATCCTCATGGAAGCTCACAAAGATGACGGCCAAGTTACCAAGTCCGACCTTGCTTATCTTACTGATCGTGTATCAGTGAACGAAAGCAAACCCCAAGTCTACGGTACACAGGGTCATATCGTTGAAGGTGTTTGGCAACCACGAGCCATGATCGATAAAGAGAACGTCGAGAAGCGTCGTTCAGCCATGGGACTCATGACACTAAAAAAATATATCGAATTTATGCATACATGAGCGGCCAGGATAAAGCCGCCGGTCGGTAGCTAAAATCATTCACCACTCAGATATCATTCGCCAATGTTCTACAGGGTCGGATAATGATTACTGGCTGGGTTACGCGCCCAAGTCCAAAGCAATAATGTTTTTGGCGTCGCGCACATAGAGTGTTTTGCCAACCAGGGTTGGTACGGTCCAGGACACTTTTTCAGTTAATTGAAATTTTGAAAGTATCTCGAATCCCTGGGGCGACACTTTTGCGATCGCCAACTGGCCATTTTCATCGAGGATGATCATTTTTTTGTCAGCGTAAAGACAAAGCATTTTCGTAAATCCGCGTTCGCGCCATGCAATCTTTCCAGTTTGAATATCTACGGCTACCGTTTTCGTGTTAGAATCACCGCTGGAGGTGTAAACATAATTGCCCACGCGTAACGAGTTCCAGTGGAAGACTTGGATATTTCTTTTTTTCCACAGTTGTTCAATTTTCGTTGTTCCATTTTTTTGGGTGAGTTTCAAAACGCGGGTACCACCGTCTTTTTGGGTGGCTACCCACAGAAGATTATCATCACCCCAAATCGCACTGGTCGCGTGCGTTTTGTACATGTTGGTGCAGGGGAAACTCCAGAGACGTTTCCCGCCGTTCGCGTCAAGACCGAGCACTTCTGTTTTCGAGAACACAATCAGTTGATCTTGCCCGTCTACATTGATCACTGTGGGTGTAACATAGTTGATATCAAACGGTGCACTACGCCAAACGACACTCCCGTCTGTGGGTGAAAAGGCGATCACTCCGCTTTCCTTACCGCCCACGAGCGTAATGATATGGCCTTTATAGAGAATCGGATTCGGAGCGTATCCGAACTCCAGGAACTCGCCTTGAAACTCTTCGAGCAGACGATGCGACCAGAGCAATTTCCCATCAAGAGAGATGCAATTCATCTGCGCAGTAAAACCAATCGTGATGATTCGATCGTCGAGAAGCAACGGTGATGCGTTCGGGCCGAGGCCGAAATCTCGTGTGTACCCTTTGCCAACCGGTGCGGCGTATGGGTATTGCCAAAGTGTCTTACCGGTGTCTGCTTCGAGAGCCACGACGATTTCATTTTCGCCTTCGCGATACAAGGTGTACAGCTTTCCATCGTTTACGGTGATCGATGAATATCCCGCACCCAACGGTCGACTCCAGAGTTGCCTGGGGCCACTTTCAGGCCATTGATCAGCCAGGCCCGTGCTGTGAACGTGGAAGTCGCCACTGGGACCACCCCATTGTCGCCAATCCGCACCAACACAACTGGCAGCGATGAAAAGAAAACCGATGATCCCGTATCGTGTACGTCGACTTGTCGCTGACATTCTCCCTGCCTCCTCGTCTTAAGCTTCAGTGGTTTGTTTCCTCAAGATATAAAATATAGCATTACTCGTTATCGAGAGCAATGATTTCCGAGGGTGGGTCAAACGTGTCCGCATCATGTGGACCGAAAGAAACACTCGTGATCGTAGAGGTCATGTCCTGCATGCCGCCCACGTCCTCTTCAGTTTTTACCGGAATCATTTCACCATCAAATTCTTTGAATTCTTTCACGACGGAAGTCATGATGATGGGGCCCATGTTCGACTTCACCTCTGAGATAGAACCGATCGGAAGATAACTCGTCGTATCAATATATCGTATCTGGACAGTGCCACTGGCTTTGGTCAGTCGAATTTCATGACACTCCTTATCATCAAATTCGGTCAACCCGGCATAGACGATCGATCGATGATTTTTTTTGTAGTTGAGATCACCATAAAAATCTGATTCCACGATCATGTCAGCCTGATCCTCATCGGACATGAGGCTCGTTCCGCCATGTGGACTGACTTCCCAGGCATGGATCCCGTTGTAGCCTGACTCCATTTTTCCCATGCCCTCTATTTCCATCCGTTGGATAAACTTATTGGGAGCGGCGTGCAAACTGGTGAATGTGGCTTCCATCATGCCGCCCATGTTGCGTGTCCCTTTTATGGTTTTGGCTGTGTGAGCCCGAAAGGACTTCTCACCCCCGAGTGCGTTCACCATTTTTTCCAGCACATCGATGGCTCGTGGGTCATGGCCGGGTGGATCTTCTATTTTGAGAGAATTTTCTGGGTTCTTCGATTTTTTCCGCTTAGCATGGCTATAGGCCGTTGCCCCCTTTGGCATTCTCATGCGTTTCGTACGTTTTTTTGATGCGTTGGATGCGACGGATGTTTTCATTGCGCGTCGCTCTTTCCAGCTTGCGGATTTCGCCAGACGAATCGCTTCAACTACGCCAGCCTCGAAAATCGGATCCGCACCGGCTGAATAGGGGCCGACCTCCGCTACAACTACATCCGGAGCAACGCCTATGAATTCAAGTTTTCCGGTGTGTTTGGGCATGCTGAAAGTGGGGAACATCAAGTTCATACCGAAACCGACATCAACCATCGTTACAGGAATGACCGCACCGGCGGTGCGCTCTCCGACAAGGCTCCCAATATTGCGATTGCGGAACTCATACGCAATCACTTCTTTCGCACTACGTGAATGTTCGTTGATCAGCGCCGCGATCGGCTTGTCCCATGTCGAGGTGATCCCTTCGAGCACATCCAGCATCCGCTTCACCATAAAACCGCTACCGCCGCGTCCGCGAAGGTCCAGTACCAGTGCGTCGCAGGTCGCAAATTCGCCTTCGAGTTTTTCCTGGAGTAACGCATCGGGTCCTTTCATTTGGATTAACCAAAAGTGAATCACACCGATACGTAGTCCATCCTGTTCAACAATTCGTGCACTGGCCTGAGTAGCTTCCCATGTGGAATAAATTTCGCAGGGAAGATCAAGGTCTATATATTTTCCCGGCCTACGCTCAATTCGTAATTTTAGCGTGTCGCCTAGCTCGCCATTTAGGAATCGAACGGGCGGATCGGGTAAAAAAGCATCGTCGGTTCGCCAGCCCAGTCGTGGAGAATCACTTACTAAAAGACCATCGATGGTAGTGACTCTGTCGCCGCGTCGAATCCCGGCTTTATCAGCAGGACCTTTTTCGAGCACGTTGAATGCATAATGTTTGCCATCGTATTCGATTAATTCCATTCCAAACGTGGCTGCGGATCGTCCCGAAAGTTCGCTCATCATGTGCTCACGGGACTGAGCAGAAATCAGCCCGAGATGAGAGGAGGGGATGTTGGAGAGAAATTCATGAACCACTTCACGTTGAGCCTTGAGGTTGTTAGCCTTCATAGCGCGATCTTTGTATAACTCAACCCACCTGGGAAGTTCATTTTCGCGAAACGATTCATCAACGAATCGCTTAGACAACGCCTTAACCACATTACCAAAGAGCGATTCTTTCTCGCCATCGGATTTTTCTTCGACGACCGCCGCTGCACTCGTATTGCCCGCTTGGCCTGTAGGGGCCGCTTCGGCTTTGTTGGCCATGAAGGTGATCGAAATAATCACTAAGGATAGAATGAGTGATAAGCTCGTCTGGTTTATCATTGTCGTACTCCACAATAGGTTATTGGTTTTGGCGCTGGAAATCGAATATACCTCATAAAGACGATCCTGGCCCGGTGAGCCTGTCAGCAATAATATTTTTTACGGCGGTTCATGTGACAAAATCGAACATAGGGTCGCGGAAATCACTCTCGAGGTGGGGCTACGGCATTACGTTATCAATTTTCTCTGCTTGAAATTTACTATTCAAAAACAATTATTGGAGGCTGGTTACAGCTGCCGATCGAGTCGACGATAGTGTATCGCTTCGAGTAGATGTTCCGAGGCGATCGATTCCGCCCCGGCTAAGTCTGCAATGGTTCGCGAGATGCGCAAAATTTTATCGTGAGCGCGGGCGGACAATCCCAGCTCGGTCATCGCCTGACGTAATATCAATTCGCCCGCGTCATCGAGTTTGCAATGTTCACGCAACACCTTGCCACTCATGCGGCCATTGGTCATGGTCGTTTCGCCATGGAAACGACTGCGCTGTTTTTCTCGTGCGGACAAAACCTGTTCACGCATGGTGGATGATGGTGTGCCGTCCTGCTCGCTGCGAAGTTCATTAAACGATACGCTGGGTACTTCCATGTGAATGTCGATGCGGTCGATCAACGGGCCGCTGATGCGCGAGAGGTAGTTTTCGATCTGCAACGGGCTGCACTTACACTTTTTCTTGGGGTCGGTATAATAGCCGCAGGGGCAGGGGTTCATTGCTGCCACCAGCATGAAAGAAGCCGGAAAACTCACAGTCGAGTGTGATCGTGCGATGGTCACGCGTCCGTCTTCAAGCGGTTGGCGCAGTGATTCCAGGGTGGCTCGTGCAAACTCGGGAAATTCATCGAGAAAAAGTACGCCGAAATGTGCCAGCGAAACTTCA
>CBDTZI010000088.1:0-10424 GCA_965364865.1 uncultured bacterium
GCAAGCGCAGGACGCAGAAAAAGAGATCGCCGCGCTTGCCACTCACGCCCCGTGCCCGAGCCAGGAGTTGTTCGATGCGGCGAATGCACTGATCGGTTTCGGTGGTCTCTTTGCCGATTTTTTCACTCACGACGATCACGTCACTTTCGACCAATCCGTGATAGGGGGGTTGAAGCTGGATCCGTGTCGCCAGCTCGTCACCCAGCGGTGAGTAGAGAAATCCGCGCATGTGACTTGCAGTCATTTCGGGACGAACTTCATGCGGGTCGGGACTGTCGATCTCGCTATCCGCAAACAGGCCGAAAATTTCCGAAGCAAACGCCGCGGTATCATCCAGCGCACGACGCAGCTCTTCTGCTGCGTGAGCGGAATCGCGAAAAATTTCTCGAACCCTGGAAGGAACGGGCATCACAAAGATGCGGTAATCATATGGGTAAGCACTTCGAAGTACGGGGTCGGCGTCGGCTTCGATCACCACCGAGCCATACCGGTCCTCGCGGTGAATGTTCGCCAGCGCAGCGGGTAAAATTTCAAAGATGCGCTCCGGGTCATATTCTAACCATCGCGCACTGGCGATATCGCACTGGGGTGTAGGTTTGTTGTTGGTGTTGGGTGGCCGTTTGTCGGAGCCCGACTTGACCAATCGAAGATAGTGTGGCTCGTGTTTCCACAGTCTGTCGATCATCGCGCGGATCAGCGCACTTTTTCCCGATCGTCGCGGCCCGCTCACAAAAATTACGTTTAGTCCCATAAGAAAAACTCAAGTCCGTAGATCAACAACCCATTACTGCCTCATCATAGTTACGATACCGGGGTGCTTTCAACATAGAAATTGTACAGTCTTGCACGGCTCAACACAGCGTACATGGGTGATCCAATTTTGTCGATAATCGTGAATTTTGCCATGCTCGGCTTCTTTTTTTCGGGCCTGAGTGTGCGAAGTCTTTCCATATCAAACGACGAAGAAATACCTGAAACGAAGAGGGGGTCATTCGGTGAGGGTGTTTTTGGCGGCGCTGGCCTGTTGCCGAGTTTTGCGAAGCGCGAGAATCAGCTCCACCTCACCGGTGGTTTGGCCCACTTTTTGAGCAATGGCGTCATTGGAAAGACCGCTATCTGAGAGGGTGTAAATCTTATGATGGCGACGGTCTCCAGCCAATGGATCGATCGCGAGAACCTCGGAAGATTCTGCCGTTTCGTATGGATTTTCCGATTCGAGCATGATGTCGATGGGGGTGTGATCCGGAGCGTGTTTGATCCGTGATGTTTTGTGTATCTCGCTATGAGTAGGCGTGTTTGGGTGTTGCAATAATTTCGTCAGTGTGGCGATCCGCTGATCAGCGTCGCGAATCGCGATCTCCAGCTTGGCAAACCGCGTATCCATTTGGCCGTTGACCTGACGTGCGAGTTGGTCCAACTCCTGCATAACCTCACCCACGTCGCGCGTCATATTGCTCTGGGCGGTTAACTCCTGATATCTTTCAGCTGCGGATGCCTCCCCGGAATGCCTGGAAGCTTGCACTCGTTTGCCGGTCGATCGCATGATCACCGTGAGCACGACAACCGCAGCCAATGCCATGAAAATCTGACTGGGTGTGATCGCTGCCAATAGCAATGTTGGGCTGAGGGTGGTGGTTATAAACGATGTAAATGTTGTGACGTCCATGTCACTCTCTTATGTAATGGGTAAACTGAGCCACATGCTTTAGCTTGCGCGGCAATACAAATAGATAATCGCATCCGTGCGAATCTTATTTTTGATAAGCGGTTCGGGCGGCTTCCATCACCACCCGCAAGGGGACTTTGTGTTCGAGAGCCGCTTTTTTGCAATCTTCGTATTCCGGGTTGACGGTTTCGATATCTTCAAAGCAGCCGACCTTCATCCGAATTTCACCGTACGGCGTCGAAACAGACTCAATGCGACGCTGCATCACAGTCCGCTGCACGTTTCGTCGTCGAATTCCCAAGGTCGACGTTTCGGCGAAAAGGATTCGCTCCATTTCGCCCACCTGCTCATCTTTACACAACACGCTCAACAGCAGGCCGGGCCGGGTCTTCTTCATTTGTATCGGCTGAGCGTAAACATCCAATGCACCCGATTCGAGCAATCGCTCCATGCAATAGCCCACAATTTCCGGCGAACAGTCGTCAACGTTCGTTTCCAGTAGCACCGCGCTGTCCTGATTCGCCCCGTTCTCATTCGTGCTGCCTACATTTTCCTGCGATATGGATTCTCCGATCATCACCCGCAGCACGTTGGGGCGGGATTGACCATCACGCGTACCCGCTCCGTATCCGATTTTTTCCGTTTTCATTTGCGGCATGGGGCCAAACGACTCTGCCAGCGTGGTTAATATTGCCGCAGCCGTCGGGGTAATGAGTTCGCCCGTTTCGTCGCACTCGGCGATGGGGATTCCTTTGAGAAGCTCAGCCGTCGCCGGTGCGGGGATGGGCATGATCCCGTGATCACATTTCACCGTGCCCGATCCGGTTGGGATCGCGGAGCAGACGATTTTGGTTACGTCGAGTTGTTCGAGTGCGAGCACCGCGCCGACCACATCGACGATCGCATCGACCGCTCCGACTTCGTGAAAATGTACCTTTTCAATCGAACAGCCATGTACCGCTGCTTCCGCTTCGGCCAGTTTGGTGAAAACGCGAGTCGCTTTTTCTTTGACTGAATCACTGATGCGGGAGGCGCCGAGAATGTCTACGATGTTGTGTAGATGTCTATGAGGTTGTTTCAACTGTTTGTCGAGCTGGACGTTAAACTTTGTGGCTGCGAAACCTTGTTTGGTTATTTTTTCGATGGAGAGGGAATAGCCGTCCACGCTTAAGGCACCAAGCCCTTCGCGCAAAATGCCTTCGTTCGCGCCGGCGTCTAGAAGGGAGGCTACGATCATATCCCCACCCGCACCCGAAAAGCAATCAAAATAAGCAATCGTCATAACGGTATTTTACTCGTTTATTAGTTGATTGACCAGTGGAGTATAAACCTGAGCCGCATGCTTCAGCTTGCGCGGTTATGAATCTCAGGGTGCCACTGGCGGCTTGCCCGCCAGTGTGTTACGGATTTCGTGTGTGTACCGGCATTTTGCTAATCCGAGCCACAAGCGCAAGCGCGTGGTGTTACTCCGATGGTCGATACCTGTTCGTATGTAAACATACTGCGCACCCATCGCTCGCGCTCCGGGCTCGGATTGATTTTATTTCGATGTTGGTTCGGTATTTTCAGTCGCTGGGATTTTACCGTACTTAATCCAATGCGACCATGATTTAACGATTTGTTCAATGTTGTAATCCTTCCCGCATTCCGGGCATTGGTGTTCATCCGGCAACCCCTCCAGCGGATACCCGCACGACATACAAATTTTGTTGTTGTATTTGTGGAGTCGTTTGTGGAATCTTGACTTCATAAACCGTGCGGCTATTACCCAAAAAAGTAAAAATAACACAAGAGATGAAGGAATTAAAAGTTCTAAGGCAGGTGAAATACGATATACGATACTGTATAGAACACTAACAACGATAAATAAATAACAGGAAGAAAAAATTACTCTATTACGCTGAGTCTTTTTCCAGTATGCCTGCGGTATCCACGGAGGACACTTACGAAACGGACTTGGAAATCCGTTTGGATGAGAGGGCCAAAGTCGAAGTTGTAATTTTTCAAATGCCATGAGTTGTCATTTTGTACCTGAACAGCGGACTAATGCATACGATTCCGGAAGCAGGGTGTCGCTGTGCGGCTTGCCCGCTCCATTACGGTCTCGTCTCGGTTGATTTACCTATGTGATTAATTAAATTCTACAACCCCACGGTGCAGTAACCCGCGTCGACGAAAATGTTCTCGCCGGTGACGCCGCTGGATAAATCACTGGCGAGATAGACCGCTGTCTTGCCCACTTCACCAGCTTCGATGTTGCGACGTAGCGGTGCTTTTTTCTCGACCCACTCAAAAATTTCTTCGATCCCGCCGACAGCCATCGAGGAAAGGGTTTTGATCGGTCCGGCGCTAATCGTATTGACGCGAATGCCTTGCTCACCCAGTTCCAGCGCGAGATAACGGGTAGACGCTTCCAGCGCAGCCTTAGCCACACCCATCACGTTATAACCGGGAACAGCTTTTTGACTTCCGTAATAGGTCATCGCCATAATCGATCCACCCTTGGGCATCATCGTCTTTGCTCGGCGGGCGATGGCGACCAATGAATAAGCGGAGATGTCGAGCGCCTGGGCGAACGCGTCGCGTGGCGTCTCGGCGAACATACCGTGTTTGAGATAGGTGCGGTCGGCGAAGGCCATGGAATGAACCACGAAATCAATCGCGTCGAATTTTTCCTTGGTCTGGGCGAACACCGCGTCGATGTCTTCATCATTCGACACGTCGCAGGGTAACATCCAGGGATCGGTTTCGCCGATGGCGTTGAGGGCTTTGCTTACGCGACGTTCGTTTTTTTCGCCGGGCAGATGGGGATAGCCACAGATCGCACCTTCATTGATAAATGCTTTGGCGATGTGCGAGGCGATGCTGCGATCGTTGGCGATTCCAAAAACAAGTCCCTTGCGACCTTCCATTAAACCCATGATTTCTCTCCGTTCGGATGCGGGTAATACAATTCAGAATAAGCGGCTATTGTTGCGAAAAAACTCGTTTTGAGCAAGGTCGTATGATGAACTACGCGAAATGCATCCCCCACCCTTTTCTTACGAAAAGAATGGGGCACCCCGCGATTGAAATTCAATTGTACCGGGTGCGGGTGCCACTGGCGGCTTGCCCGCCAGTGTTTTTCGATGATTCCACATGGCGGCGCTTTCGCTTAGCCATGGCACCCAAATATCGTGGCCCTTACGAAGGCTTGGCTGATTCCACATCCACATCGCCGTATCGGCGTTTGCGCGTGGCGAAATCCTGGATGGCTACGTTGAGTTGCTCCACGCCGAAGTCGGGCCACAGTTTGTCGCAGATATGAAGCTCTGCGTAGCTGATCTGCCACAACAGAAAATTGCTGATCCGCCGTTCGTTGGCGGTGCGGATCAACAGGTCCGGGTCGGGTACACCCGCCGTATAAAGACTGTTGGAAAAGAGTGCTTCGTCTATATCCTGCGGATGGAGTCGACCTTCCTGAACATCGGTCGCCAACATGCGAACGGTGTCCACAATTTCGTCGCGTGATCCATAATTCAACGCCAGGCATAGTTTCAATCCAGAGTTGTCGCGACTCATAGCGACGGTTTTGTCCATGGCATTCAATACGGATTCGGGTAATCCCTCGCGCCGGCCTATATGGATGAACCGAACATTGTTGTCCATGATCGTGTCGCGCTCGGCGATCAGATATTGCACATAGAGTTCCATGAGAAACTCAACTTCCTCCCGGGGTCTCTTCCAGTTTTCCGTGGAGAAGCTATACAGCGTTAACGCTTCGATACCCAGTCGGGCACAATGGGTGACCATCGTGCGTACAGTTTTTGCGCCGCGCTCGTGTCCTTTGATGCGCGGAAGATCTTGTGCCTTCGCCCATCGACCGTTGCCATCCATAATGATGGCGATGTGTTGTGGCAGACGTTCGTGGGTGACGCCTAGTTCTTCGACTGGATCAAGGGTTGGTTTGGGCATAGGTTTTTTATACCGTTGTCGGTTCGGGGACGTTGATTACGTTTTGCAGTCTTCCTCGGACTAATGTTTGCGATCGGTCGGGTCCAACCCCAATCATCGAGATCGTCGCACCCACAGCTGCTTCTACACGTTCGATATAGTTTTTCGCCGTCTGGGGTAAATCTTCAAATTTGCGAATCGACCGTAGATTTTCATGCCATCCGGGTACATATTCAATCACCGGTTTGGCTCGGTTCAACTGAGAAAAATGTGAGGGCGGTGTGGTCATGGTTTGGCCATCAAGCTCGTATGCGACGCATAACCCGACCTGATCAAATCCGCTGAGCGTGTCGAGGTGCATCATGGCGATGTCGGTGGTTCCCGTGAAATTTACGCTGTTTTTACAGCTTACCGCGTCAAACCAGCCACATCGGCGTGGCCTGCCGGTGGTCGTGCCAAACTCGTTGCCCGCCGTGCGAATACGATCGCCGGTATCATCTTTGAGCTCGCTGACAAACGGTCCAGATCCGACGCGTGTCGCATAGGCTTTGGTGATGCCGATCAGGTATGTGATTTTGGATAGCGGCACCCCTGCGCCGGGACCGATACCGTGGGGGCCCGTACTGCTGGAGGTGACGAACGGATAGGTGCCGTGGTCGATGTCCAGCAGGATTCCGTTGGCTCCTTCAAACAAAATAGTTTTTCCATCGTCCATCGCGTTGTGAAGCAAAGATGTCGTATCGCAAATGTTATCGGTGAGCACCTGTTTTGTTTTTTTCAAATCTTCGATGATGGTTTCGACATCGAGATCGCCATCGCTTCCATACTGCGCGGTGAATGCGGCTTTTTTTCCGGCAACGATTTCGCGCAGTCGATCGAACAAATTTTCTTCATGAAGCAGATCAGAGAAACGGATGGCGGTTTTGCGTTTCATTTTGTCCGCGTAACACGGGCCAATGCCTCGTGCGGTGGTTCCGATTTTACCTTTGTCGCCCGCAGACTTTTCGCTGAGATGATCCTCGATTTTATGATATTGCAGAACGAGGTGTGCGCGGTCACTGATCTTCAGTTTGTTGATGACGTCGATGCCGCGTTGTGACAGCCCGTCGATTTCCTGCATGAGCATGATCGGGTCCACCACCACGCCGGGACCGATGACGCCGGTCACTTTGTCATGCAACACGCCTGTGGGTAATAGATGCAACGCGTATTTTTCGTCGCCCACACAAACCGTGTGGCCCGCGTTCGCACCGCCATTAAACCGCACCACGATATCGAAGTTGGCACAGAGGAGGTCTACGATTTTTCCTTTACCCTCGTCGCCCCAGCTCAGGCCAAACACGCAGGTGTGCTCTTGATTGTTGTTACTCATGTTGAATACCGACCCAAAGGGTTCATACGGTCAAAACGGCCAATTTATCACCTATACGTCAGTGCAGAAAAAAAGGGTCTCCAGCGGAGCCCTCGCGAATCAATACGTCCTGCCTTTTTTGTACGCTACATCGTTGGGGGGTGGGTGTCAATAACGTGTTGAAATTGTTAAAATGGTCGTTATTATGTTAAAATCTATATAATTTAGTTGACACTTGGCGAAAAATAGTATAAAAAAGATATGGTTAGTTGGAATTGTTTGATCTTATAATGTTTTTCCCTGGTGTAGGAGATGGATAGATGGAAACGATCGCGCTTCGGAAATTTCTACAGATTCCTTATGACGAGCTTGAGGAGATGAATCTCGAAGCCAAGCGTCAGCGGATCGAGCGAGTCGATCGGGGGGTCGTGGAAGAAAATCGAAGGAAATACCTGACGGATGAAAAGCGGATCAAAGCGGTGACGGTTTGTTTCTCCGATCTGGAAGGCCGCTTTCACATGCTCGATTACGATAAAAAGTTTCTGCTCAACTCCGCGGACAATTTGACTTTTGACGGATCGTCGATTCGCGGATTCTCTCGGATCAGCGAATCGGATTTGAAACTGGCGATCGATTGGCCTGCGTTTTATTGGCTACCCGCCGATATTTTTGGCCCGGGAAAGGTGGTCGTGTTTGGCGAAGTGCAGGCACAGGACGGCTCGCCATATTCCACTGATTTTCGATCACAACTGCGAATCTTTACGGACAAACTCTATAGCAATGAAAACATGGTGATGAATGTCGCGCCGGAGATCGAGGGCTTTTTGTTTAAGGACCTCGACGCCGAGCGTAAGTATCATGAAACGGGATGTTTTGAATTTATTTCGACGGGGGGTTATTACCACTCGTTGCCGCAGGATCCACTACGGCAGTTTATCGATCGAGCGGCGGAAGCGCAGCGAGCGCTGGGATTATCGAACGAAAAGGATCATCCCGAAGTCGCACCGTCTCAGTTTGAAATGAACTTTGGTTATACCGACGCGATCATCGCAGCCGATCAGATTCAATTGTACAAATTAACCTGTCGCCAGGTAGCTGGCAGTCTTGGATTAACGGCTTCGTTTTTACCCAAGCCGGTTGCAGGAGTAAACGGCAACGGAATGCACTGCAACATGTCGCTGAGTAAAAGCGGCAAAAACATGTTCCACGACCCCAAAGGAAATCACGGCTTGTCCGACTATGGTTGGCAGTTTGTGGATCGTATTTTGAACAACGCGGTAGATATTTGCCTGATCTCCAACGCGAGTGTCAACGCTTATCGGCGTCTGGATCCGAATTACGAAGCTCCGAATCAAATCAAAGCGTCCGCTTCCAATCGGGCAGCCATGATTCGTATCCCGCTGGGTAATGAGAAAACGGCCCGGGTTGAGTTTCGCAGTGTCGCCCCTGACGCCAACCCCTATTTGCTGTTGTATACGTTGTTGCGTACCGGCCTGGAAGGGCCAATGCCTGAACCCGCAGACGGTGAAGGGAAGCGGTATCGCACCCGGTTTTTGCCAGACAACATCTACGACGCGATGCGATTATTCAAAGCCAGTCGTCTGGTGTCGGATGTGCTGGGCGAAGATGCGCACGGAAAGTACGTTGAACTGAAACAGGCTTCGGCAGATCGCTGTCCAAAAGAACTGGGTACGCACGTCAAACGCGGCGAGGTCATGTTCCATCATGAGGTTACGAACCAGTACATCTGGAATCAGTTTTAATAAGAAATTGTTTGTTGAACAGGTTTTTGTTCGTTGATTAGAATTGAAAATCCAAAGCCCACGGGTAACACCCCGTGGGTTTTTTATTGAAACGATTCTTAGCGATCGATCGACTCTGTTTGTCGTGTGATCTGTTTGTCGAATTCGGAAAGGGTCATCCACTTCCCGGTGTAATTTCCTTTGTGGTAGAGGATGACGGCTCGACCATAGGTGGTTAACAATTGTCGTAGCTCGACGGTTTGCGCGATGATGACAGGGGTGTCACTGTTTCTAAATTTTCTGACCTGATCCGAGCTAAGCCATTCCATTTGAAACATACGTGTCATTTTTGTGTCGTCGACTTTCGGTTCAAGATTCAATGGAAGCAATCCCGATTCACCCGCCAGTCGGGTGTAATGTTGTGCATGTAACTGAGCCTGGGCGATCGCGTTTTGTTTTCGGCGAAAGTCGCCCAGAAGAAAGTTGAACACCATGAGAACGATTGCGCCGATCAGCAGCAGAATGATCATTTGTGCGATGGATAATCGGCGTGGTTTTATGGGTGTGGACTCACCCGTCAAAAGTTCATCCCGCGAAGTATCCATAAGGGGTCGCCTTGGTTAACCACTGTTGATCAGGGAGTAAATCATGCGTACCGTTTCACGATCAAAATCGTTCGACGATTCAAATCTCTAATCTGTAAACTCATTTTCTTCACCCGCATCGATCGCGGTTTGATCTGCGCTGGACGCCAGCGCTTCGAGTGCGGAAATCGGGTCAATTTCTTCGTCCGAGATATATACATGCTTGGAAGTGCCGACGTTTACACCGCTCTTGGCTTTGTGATCTCGCGTGATTTTGGAACGTATCTCAATGATTTCGTTGTTGTTGGGTTGACCATCGATTCGTACGGTAAAGATAACCGGACCGATCATGATCTGATCACCGGGTTTCAACTCTGCCTCTGTGGTGACTCTTTTGTTATTCAAAAAGGTGGCGTTGGAGGATCCAAGGTCTTTCAACATGGCCCTGTGGTCATCGAGCGCGATCTGTGCGTGGTGACGTGAGACGGTACTTAAGGGGATGCGAATGACGCAATCCTGTTTTCGGCCCACAATATTGTTTCCGGGTATCAAAGGGATTTCGCGCTTATCGCCATCTTCGCGAAACATGATCAGAGAGATTTCCATCGATCAACTCCTAACAAACAGGATCCATGAGTCAAAAATCGTGACACCCACCCGATTCCACCTAAGTCCAGTCAGGTAAAGCGATGTGGCCAAACACGCCTCCAGTATACCCACCCGACCCTGTCGCTTCAATTGAAAAAATCAAAAAACGCGATTCAATGTGATTTGCAACGTATTTTCAGGGTTTTTGTGGGTGCCCTTTTTTTCCCTAACGGAGTCGGGTCAATGATGTGTGCGAGGGATCTCGAGAACAGTACAAATTTCTCGGCGTGATGACCCCTCCTGGAATGTCGGATAAGATGATCGAATGATGTCGCAAGTAACAACTAACCCTGAACAAGCAGCCAACGACCCCGTCGGCCTTTACGTCCACGTTCCTTTTTGTGAGACGAAGTGTGGCTACTGTGATTTTTATTCGGTGGCGGTCAAGGATCGCGACACGCTGCCATTGGTGGAAGCCGTTATTCGTGAACTTGAATATCGATTGTCGGATTCACCGTTACCCATTCAGACCGTTTTTTGTGGCGGAGGGACGCCGACGA
>CBDTZI010000089.1:0-10418 GCA_965364865.1 uncultured bacterium
GGGAAAGACGAAGTTTTATCTCAGCATCAGCGTAACTTTTTGAATTTAAGAATTTCTCCTGATGGAAAACACATCGTTTTCGAGCTGATCACCGACTCACAAAAAGATATCTGGATTCTGGAACTTGCACGAGATCAACTCAATCGGTTTACATTCGATGAGGAGGTAGACACGAATCCGATCTGGTCTGCGGACGGTGAGTGGATTATATTCGCTTCAACTCGCGATAGTAAAACAGTAACGAATCTTTACCGTAAACGTGCGGATGGTACGGGTGAGGTTCAACGCTTAACTGAAAGTGAACTTGGACAAGAGCCGTTTGCGGTGACACCGGACGGGAAACAGCTTCTTTTTATGCAGGTTCACGAGAAAACAGCTACGGATATTTACGTACTTGCCTTGGATGAGAATAAGCAGAAAGATTTGCCTGGTGGCTCCGGAGCTGGGGCGCAATTGGGGAAGACGACCCCACTGTTACAATCAACGTTTAATGAGGTGACTCCTTCCATTTCGCCGGATGGAAAGTGGATCGCTTATTCGACGAACGAGTCGGGCAACTATGAATCCTATGTGCGATCGTGGCCTGAAATGGGAGCAAAAATAAAAATATCGGATGGACTGGGGTGGAATCCGAAATGGTCAAAAACAAAGAACGAGATTTTCTATGTCACATCACCGTCTGTATATTCGGTTCCCTATACGATTGAAGAGGCACATAGTGCCCTTAAGCCCGCTTCGCGGGGGCACGTAGTGCCTTTAAACCCGCTACGCGGGCGTTTTATCCCGCAAAATCCTCAAGAACTTTTTAAGAAGCCTCAGCATTATCATATCTGGTATGACCTCGCACCGGACGGAGCCACAGGCTCCCAGCCGGGGGAACGATTGATCATGCTGAAATCCAAAGAGGGCGAAATCAATCAACTTCAACCCGTCGTCGTGACCAACTGGTTTAAGGAAGTGAAAGAAAAAGTACCGGTAGGAAAGTAGAAGTAAGTGTGGTTGTACCTGAGTGTAACCTTCCGATTGTTCCTGAAAAATACTCAAATATAAGTGCTTCATCATACACCATGATTATTTTGACAGGGCTGATACGGTCTGTGCGTCTACTCTATAAAGGAAGTTTATCAATCAAAAGTTTATCCATTATGAACGAGGAAGCGTATCATGAATAAAATATCTACGCATTTATACAGCGTATTGTTATTGGTTTCTGTACTCGCGATTCAGGCTAACAGTGCAGAAGTCGTCGGTGGGCAATTCGGTAAGAAGATCGATCAATATATGAAACGACTCACCGATCTGGGTTATTCCGGCGGTGTGTTGGCGGTGAAAGATGGAAAAATCGTCATATCTAAAGGCTATGGATTCGCTAACGAAAAATTGAATAAACCGTTTACGACGACCACGGTATTTCCTATTGGATCGGTGACGAAACCATTCACGTCCACGGCGGTCATGACGCTCGTCATGGCTGGGAAAATCAACGTAGACGATTCAATGGCAAAGTATTTGGAACACGTACCAGCGGATAAACGCGGGATTACCATCCATCATTTGTTGACCCATTCATCGGGTTTGCCCTCTGCGCTGGGCGGCGATTTTGATACGAGTGCGACGAAGGATTGGTTATTCCAAGAAGCGATGGGGAGCCGCTTGCAGTGGAAGCCGGGTAAGAAATACGATTATTCAAACGTAGGCTTTTCGCTGTTGGGTATGATTATAGAAAAAGTATCCGGCAAATCTTACGAACAGTATCTACGCGACCATGTTTTGAAACCCGCGGGCATGATGAAGACCGGTTACGTCCTTCCACAGTTTCAACCCGACGAGTTGGCGGTTTGTTATCAGGAGGGCGAACCTTGGGGCACGATGTTGGATCGGGCGATGCTCGACGACGGGCCGTGTTGGAATTTGAGATGTAACGGTGGTTTGCATTCAACGATCGATGATATGTATGGATTTCTCAAGCTTTGGACTGATGACAAAGTCTTGTCGAATCAGGTCAGGAAAAAAGCATGGACGCCGCATGTCGGTGAGGGGTATGGCGACTCGTGGTATGGGTATGGATGGACGAAGTTTATCACCCGAAGGGGTACGGCTGTGTGGACGCATAATGGTGGTGATGGCGGCGGATATTCTGCCATGATCCATCAATTCGTCGACGAAAATGTCATGATCTTTACAGCGTCCAACACTTCGGAATTCATCGCGGATCATGTCAATGAAGCGATCGCAAGCTATCTGTTCAACTCCCTTGTGAAGATGCCTCCCGAGTCGATCAAGCTGGACCCGACGACGTTAACTGCGTTAGCGGGAACGTATGAACTGGACAACGGAGATCAAATCGTCGTTTCGCGAAAGAAGAATCGCCTGAGCATAGCTCCCCTAGGTCAGGATGCGTTGCTGATGTTATCGACGGGCCGTAAGCCTGCGAAAAGTAAACTTCAAAAGTGTAATCAGCGAACGGCTGCCATGATCGAAAAAAGTGCGAAGGGTGATTATTCACTGGCGGTGAAGGCGTTTAAGGGAATGATTCCCCCGGATCAAGTTGAGAACATGGAGCGTCAACTCTGGAGTAGTTTTACCGAAGAGCTTGGTTCGTTTCAAGGGGTGACGATCTTGGGCAGTACGCCGCATCGAATGGGAATGGGGATGATCGCAACGATCGCTCGATTTGATTTCGAGCGTGGGTCAAAATATGTTCGATACGGTTGGATGAATAACAAATTGCAAGGCGTCAGGCCGCAGGATGGCCCGCCGGTGTTAACTTATTATCCGAAATCCTCTTCCGAATTTTTCTCATTCAAATTGGGATCGCCGCAATCCGTTATGGTGCAGTTCACATCGGCGAAAACGAATCAGCCACCGACGTTGATCGTAAAGAGTGGTAGAAAAGAAACTACTGCCAGGAAGATTCAATAAAGATTACTTTATGGATTGAGGTATTGTGCGAGAACGGTTTTATACACTTGCGATGCTTTGAATGATGATGCCGGCTTTTTCTGCGTCGGCGATGGTTTGTTCGCGTTCGACGATCACGGTTTTGCCCGCTTCGATGACCAGCATTTTTGCTCCGTTCTTTTTTAGGTTTGCAATCGTGTCCGGGCCGATGGTGGGAACGTCAAAACGCATGTCCTGATCGGGTTTGGCGACTTTGATCATCGTCCAGCCGCCGCGTTTGCAAAGCTGACCCGCCCGTTCGATCATACGGTCGGTGCCTTCGATGGCTTCAACCGCAATCACGTCGGTATCTTTCACCGCGACGGATTGGCCGATGTCGAGTCGGCCCATCTCCTTGGCGATAGTCCAGCCGAACTGTGCATCCCTGACCTGCGACTCGGTGGGTTGTGTTCGTGTCAGCACTCCTTCGGGAGCCATGTGTTCCTGCGTGTATTCGATACAATCCTTCATAATGATTCCGTGGTTTGCCAGTTCGTCCGCGACGGCGGCAAGTACCGTATCGTTTCGTCTGTCCTTGATCTTAAAGAACCATAGTTTGATGGATGTTAAGTCCGGCATCAAGCGGAGCAGGTAAAACCGGCCATACATGTCGGATTTTCGTACCGAACCAGCCATAATGACGGAATGAATCTGATTTCGACGAAAAATGCGAATCCATCGACCCAGTTTTCCTACCCCTGTCCAGCAGAAGCGATCGACATGATCGGCCAACGAGGGTTCGGCGAAACCTTTTAAGCCCAACACCGTGACACGGCAGCCCGCGCGTTTGGCTCCGTCTGCGACCATGAAGGGGAATTGTCCCGCACCGGCGATGATGCCGAGGTGGGGGGGTGATGTTGTATTAGATCTATTCATTCGATTCGCGATGTTGGGTGGCATGCCTCACGCTTGCGTGGGCATGTCATTTCAAATTAATACTTGGCCGCTCCCTCACGGTCACGGTTCTGCTTGGTTTCGACATTTAGCCTTCGTTGTTTATTTTTTCTCGCAATTTTTTGATCTCTTTTTCCAACACGCTGATGCGCTTTAAGTACTCTGGTAGTTTGCTCAAGGCGACCAAAGAACGCTTAGCTTGATTAGAGGGTACAGCTGGTGTACCAAGGATTTCTAAATCAGGTTCAACATCGCTCATGACGCCGGATCGTCCGCCCACACGCACATGATCCCCAATCGTCAAATGTCCATCGATACCAACCTGGCCTGCCAACGTCACATGTTTTCCGATATTCACCGAACCCGCTACACCGATGAGCCCGACAAACATACAATCGGGCCCTATTTTAGTGCCGTGACCGATGACGATGGTGTTGCCGAATTTGGTCCCGGAACCGATTTGGGTTGTTCCCAGCGTAGCCCGATCGATCGCACAATTCGCTCCGATCTCGACATCGTCGCCGATGACGGTTCTTCCGGTTTGTGGAATTTTGAACCACTTTTCGTTGTAGGGTGCGTAGCCTAATCCGTCCTGGCCGACGACCGTGCTGGAGTGAATGGTGACTCGATTTCCCAGTTCGCAAAAATCGTACACGACGACGTTGGGATAGAGCACGCAGTCGTGGCCGATGGTTACGCCATCCGCGACATAACAGCCCGGATACAATGTGCAGTTGTCTCCGATACTGGCGTTCGCTCCGATGGTCACGCCGTTGGCGATGTTGGGGTTTGCGCCGATCTTCGCAGTAGGATCGATGGTGGCTCGATCACTCAGTCCCCATTCAGGGTGGTTTCGATAGCCGTGAATGTTGACGATGGCTACTGTGATGGCTGCGTAGGGGTCGTCACATCGAATTGCGGATATTCCAGCGGGAAGTTCCACGCCGTCTTTGACGACCACGGCTGATGCCTTCGTTTCGCTCAGGATACTGGTATATTTAGGGTTGGAGAGGAAGCTGAGTTGCCCTGCGGTGGCGTCTTCCAGCGTATTCACAGCCTGGACCACGCAGTCATCACCCTCGACTCGGGCTGTGATGCCAAAATCTGACATGATTTTGCAAATTTCTGATAATTGTTTCTTTGGCACTCGTGATACTTCTTGAATAATCGATTCTGATGATCAGGCCAAACGCCCATCGGTCAGCCTCACACCGGTGTGATTGTAATTGGATGGTTTCGTGACTGTCAAACCCGCGGGCTTTTATCGGGTGAGGAGAGAGAAAATGGCCGATTATGAGAAATCGATGAAATTATTTCAGGTGATCTGGCGTTGATGTAGGAGAGGAATACACTGTATCTAAGAAAAGCTATTCAAAGCGGTTAAGCCGCCCCCAGTCGGGGGTCTGTGACCCTTCTTTTATTGGCATCCATGTGGTTGACCACGGACGCGTGGCGTGGTCGGGCATCATGCTGAATGTTGGAACATAAGATTGGTGAAAAAAACATACCTTATTCTATGGGCTGCCTTGACGGTGGTAGCCACGAATGCCATGGCTCAAACGGATCAAGGTGCGGGGCGTGAAGTTCGTGTTCCTGCGGATGATGGGTTTGTGACATCGTGGGAGAAAATAGATTTTCAACATGAGTTACTATCAGCGGCTTTGAGCGCGCATGTGGATAGTGATGGGTTCGTAGAATACGATGGGATTCGCAGCGATCGAAACTTTCAGGAATATTTATATCGCCTGGCGAATACACCTGCAGATAAATTACCCACGGATGATTCACGGCTGGCTTACTGGATCAACGCCTACAACGCGTTTGCGATTCAGGGGGTGTTGGAAACGCTGCCACGCAGTCGAAACAAATGGACATCGTATCGGGTGATTGATGTGAAGGTATCCGGTGTTCGTGAATCGGGAAAAGGTTTTTTCGCTGGACTGAAGTATAGGGCTGGCGGTCAGTGGTTCACGCTGGACGAGATTGAAAAAGCGATTCTATTGAAGCGAGTGGATGGGTTCAAAAAGAATCGAAAAAAATATCGATCGATCGGAGTGAAAACACCGGACCCGCGAATTCACTTTGCGCTGGTTTGTGCAGCTAAGGGATGTGTAAAGTTGCGACAAGAGGCGTTTGAAGCGGACCGCGTAGATCAGCAGTTGGATGAAGCTGTGCGGAGTTTCGTTGAAGACCAATCGCGAATTCGATTTCATCGTCAGGATCGAACGATAAATACAAACGAGTTGTTGAAATGGTATAAAAGTGATTTGATCAACTCTGGATATACGCCACATGCCTCTTCGGTGGTAAAGTTTTTGGCGAATTTTGTGAAAGATCCATCGCTGGCGAAATCATTGGCCCGGGATCGATGGAACATGTCTTATTTTGCCTACGATTGGACCTTGAACTTGCAGCACTAATCCGGTGGGGTTAAAAAACACTGCGAGCGTAACGATTATTTTATTGAGGTGATTTTAAGTGTATCAAGTATTGCTTTGGACGATCTTTTCGGTGTTTACGGTTGCGACGATCGCAATGGCGTTGTACGGGTTACATTTGTATGTGCTATTATTTCTTTTTCGTAGTCGAAAGAAGGAAAAATGTAGCCGGCAAAAGGAAATCATTGACGCCTGGCATCGCGAGAAGAACCACGACGATTTTCCATGGGTCACCACGCAGATTCCCATCTATAATGAACAGGACGTTGCTCGACGAATTATCGAAGCGGTCGTTTCCATAGATTATCCCCCGGACAGGCATGAAATACAGGTCCTGGACGATAGCGACGACGATACCAGCGCTATTGTGGATCAAACCGTTGAGAGACTGTCGCACCAATATGATATTAAGGTGGTTCGACGCGACGATCGTAAGGATTACAAAGCCGGCGCGCTTTGGGTGGGCATGCGGACAGCCAAGGGAAAATTCGTGGCGATCTTTGACGCCGATTTTATTCCACCCGCTGATTTTCTACACAAAGCGATTCCGTTGCTCAAATCGGATGAGAAGATGGCCTGCCTGCAGGGGCGATGGGGGCATTTGAATCGTAGCGAGTCTTGGTTAACGGAGGCTCAGGCGTTGGGGATTGATGGCCACTTTGCGATTGAACAGGGTGCGCGGGCGTGGAACGGTTTGATGATGAATTTCAATGGCACCGCTGGGATCTGGCGAAAGGAAGCGATCGAAGATCCGAACGTCGGGGGTTGGAGCGGGGACACGTTGACCGAGGACCTCGATTTATCTTATCGAGCGCAACTCGCGGGATGGAAGCTGGATTATTGCCTCGATCTGGTTTGCCCTGCGGAGTTACCTAACTCGACAACCGCGTTTAAGTCTCAACAAAGACGTTGGGCGACGGGATCGATCCAGGTGGCGCGTAAATTACTACCAACGATTTGGCGTTCACCGATTTCGATCAGTGAAAAAGTGGAAGCGACGTTGCATTTGACGCATTATTCTGTGGCGTGCTGGATGTTAATTCTCGCGTTGATCGCCCGGCCTCTGTTATTGGTCATTGTCGATGGCCGACTGTTTTATTATTGGTTTGGATGGGCGTGGCTGCTGGTCTTATTATCCGCGGTGGCTCCATCGATGGTGTATACCTACGCGCGTTTCAGTCTGGGGGGGCGATGGTCGGGCCTGCGCACGATTCCGTCGATGTTCGTTCTGGGTTGTGGGATGTGCGTGAATAATTCGCTGGCAGTGTTTCGCGGTTTGACGGAACGCGGCGGTGAATTTGTTCGAACGCCAAAATCAGGCAGTGAAGGTGAAACCGCGAAAGCGTCAAGCTATCAGGTCGCTCATAACCACATGTGGGTAATTGAAATTGTTCTGGGATTGTATTCTGCCATATCTTTTGTGATCTATTTTAACGGATTTCATCGAATCTATAGTGTGTTTTTGCTGGTGTATGCGATGGGGTTTCTGATGATCGGTATTTTGTCCCGCCCACGCTCCAGGCGTACCCAAACCGATGATACGATAGAGATGGCGCCTCTATTAAACTCTAACGTGGCTCCGGCAGAATCCGCCAGCGGCAGCTAAACTGTAAATCTCCACCGCGGACTCTACGGTTATGACATGGGCGAGTCCCGATACATCGGGACTGGTGGCAACCGCTCAGACAGGTTCTCGATGAAAAAAGAACATTTTATTCAGATTGCGATTTTCGTGGGGTGGTGTCTGCTGTTTGCGTTTGCGTTCCGCTCAGCGGTACTGGGAAGTATTAACGAAGATGTTCGGTCATTTCAGGTCGCATATCTTGTTGGTTTTGCCGGTTATTTTATTTTGTTGTGGGCGATCGTACGCTATAAATATGCGTATATTCTGGGTGGCTGGGGATGGTGGGTGACGGGTTGTATCCTGTTACGCGTCGTGTTGGCTACGATGCAGCCAAGCGATGATGTCTATCGGTATGTCTGGGAAGGGCGTGTGCAGTTAGCTGGTTACGATCCGTATTCATTACCGCCCGATGATCCGACGTTGACCGATTTGCGAAACGAGGAGTGGGCGCAGATCAATCATCCGCATTTCCCCGCGATTTATCCTCCGTTCGCACAGATGACTTTTATTGCAGCTGCGGCGATCCATCCGACGGTACGAACCATCAAAATAATACAAGTGGTGTGGGATGCGATCACGATATTTCTGTTGGCTGCGATATTGAAGCGATTGGAGATGAGTCCGCATCGAGCGTTTGTGTACGGATTGTGCCCGTTGGTATTAACCGCGTATGGGATCGAAGGTCATGTGGACAGTTTGATGTTAATGCTCACCGCCGCTTCGGTGTGGGCAGTCGTGGTTAAACGCTTCGATGTCGCGGGTATAGCACTGGGTTTGGCGATCGCTTCAAAAATTGTGCTTGTTGTGATGTTGCCCTGGTTTTTGATGAAACATCGCCGGGCAGCGCTGATTGCGATGTTGACGACGAGTTTGTGTTATCTTGCGTATGGTGGTTCGGGTTTAGCCGGGTTGCAAAATCTCGCTCGTTTTGCGGGCGAAAGTTCGTTTTTCAGTTTTCTCGGGTCATTAACTCTACCGATGTTCGGAGCCACTCTTTCGCGGGGACTGGTCGCAGTTACGCTGGCTGGGTTTATCGTCATGCTCGTAATTCGCAGGCGTGATATCACGGGGTATGGCTTGGGTGCGACGGAAACGCTGGTAATTTTTCTTCCGATTATTCATTTCTGGTATCTGTCGTGGGTGTTTTTGTTTTTACCGTTTGCGTTACGCGTTCGCTGGCTCGTGTGTGCGGGGTTGATGGTGTTTTATTTTGAAGCCCAACACTTGATGGCGGTAACTGGTGAATGGGCCATGCCCGATTGGGTGTTGCCTGCGATTGCGGTTCCATTTCTGATCACATGGATCGTGGAGTGGAGGGTGTCTCGTCGCTGCATAGCCGGTGAAAAGAGTCTTTCGCCTGCGTAATCCACTTTTTTGAAAATCAAGGAAAGTCTGATGCTTGCACAGGGATTTTGAAATTCTTTTTGAGAATGCCGTGCGGGGCCTGACCTACGATGATGTAACCATCTTGCTTGATTTTACCCGTGATGATTTTCAGGTTCAACATCACATCAGCGAGTCGATCGACGGCGATCACGGCTGATTCGTAAAGGCGGCCATCGTTGGTTAATTTCCCAACGGTGCCTTCGCCGTCGGCGATCTTTTGTGTGATGTGTGCGAGGTGGGTTGTGGTGTCGTCGAGATTTTCAAGTACGCGATTGAGTTTGACAAAGGATTCGTCGAGATTCTGTTCTGTTTTGTCTATTCCACTATTTAAGTTGTTGGAGAGTTTCTGCGATTCTTTCTGCCAGAGGATGATTGTATCCTTCAAGGCTTTCGTGATATCATCAAGATCGCGCAGAGCAATTTTTACATCACTCTTGACTTCGTCGTCGCCGACGACCTGATTGAAATGAAGAATGGCCTGGTCCAGTCTTTGCAACACGGATGAAAAGTTGGGCGTTACATCTTCTGCGTCGAGGGGTCGTTGTTCGATTAGATTATTCAAACTCTTCACAAACGGTCTGGCGTCTTCTGCGAGGCCGCCGAAATTGGTGATCGTGTTTTGCACGGCGTCGATCATTCCCATACTGATGATATCTTGAAAGATGCTTTTCATCCGACCCTTGATGACGGCATTTTCCTTGTCCACCGGAATCGGCACCATCTCGGGCCCCACGATGATGTCGATGTGGCCACTACCAAATCCCAGGGTGGCCCCATAGACATAAGCCGTCGCGCCTTTGGGCACGGAGTAACGTTGTTTGATTCTTGTGATGATCACAACCCCCTTGTCGGGGCGTTGGGTGTCTGCAAAGTCAATGTTTTGTACGCGACCAATTTCAACACCGTTGAGTTTGACCGGGCTGCCTTCACCGATCCCGCGCAGTTCATCCACCTCGGAAATTCGTAGTGTCCATTCCCCCGTGGCTAACCAGTCCGGCACTTCGCCGAACCAGACCATCAATGTCCCGCACACCGCTCCCGCTGCCAGGACAAACATGCCAACCCAGAAATTTCTTGCATTTTCTTTCATGCCTTCAGTCATGATTCACCTTTATTGTGCAGGGTATCGAGTACAT
>CBDTZI010000090.1:0-10366 GCA_965364865.1 uncultured bacterium
GCATTCTACCACTGAATTACGCCCGCAAAAACGATAATCGCTTCATACGCCTCATGAAACTTCCTCCCATCCTTTCACGAATCCTTGGCTCGGGCGGGTCGCGTGGCCAGCGAATGCGTCAGCACGATGTTGGGTCTGGCCCAACAGGTTTCGATTATAGCAAAAGATGCCGATTGTGCCATCGGCCTTTATTATCTGGTGTTTTACCCGCTGTGGGTGGAGTTTTCATTGCCGGCTACCTATCCGTTTTTGCCACACTCGACTTTTTATTCTACGTCTCCATAAAATAATTTGTACAAAGTACTTGTAATGGTTTTGTTAACCATGATTAAGTGTTCATCTGCGACAAGTTAATAAGTGTTCATCTGCGACAAGTTAAAATGCCATCTGAATACGCCACTGGAAGATGTCGATGCGGCCTCCGTCGGACGGATCCGCAAAGACATAGTTCCACATCATTCGTAAATTTGGATTCCAATACCAGTTCACGCCTAATGTTAGGTCGCGAAGACGACCGCCGTGTATGCGATGGTCGTTCAAACTCAGGTAAGAAAATCTTGCAGCCAATTCCCACGCGCCCTTGCCACCATCTTTGCTGTAGTTTTCCAGGGGTCGAACTCGATCAAACGTCCCCGACGATTTTTTGTAGGGTCGATGTTCCCCGGTGAGAAAATAACTCGCCTGCAGCGAAGCCGCCCAAAAATCGGGATCGCCAAAAAATCGACTTTTGCTGTTATAAAACGCGTGTACATATTCTCCCTGCAACGAAAACGGGCCATCCACATACGCGGCTTCTGTGCCAAAAATATCACCATATTCTGCGGGGAAAACGCCCGTATCCACGATGCGAGGTGACATATGCGATTCAGGACGGGCGCGAATACGGAAACTATTCTCTTCGTAATTCTGATGCGTGTAGCCAACACCCAGGTGCAACAGTTGTTCGCCATCGTTTTCGTATATCGGCAGCCAGGTCATTCTTGCGGTGACGTTGTAATCCCGACCGCCCATGCCATCACCAAAACTGTCCGTCTGGCGAAACACGCCCGCGGCCCAGGTCATCCGTTTGTCCATCATGGTGTTATAAGCCATCACACCTGTGTTTCGTCTTGGCGCGAAGGTATTGACCAATGACCGTTCCATAAACGTGATGTAGTTGCTGCTGGTGTTTTCTTCGAGGCTAAACGGTTCTTTGAATTGGCCAGCCTTGACGTTGCCCACATAAGCGACATTTTTAAAGCCCAGATAGACGTCCTTGAAGTCCGCGTCACCACCCGCGAAATCGTACTGTGCTTTGAAAAAAGTATCGTTATCAAAGCTACCCGAAAAATAAATTCGAGATCGTCGAAACTCTGTTCCGTCTTCAAAGTCGGAACCGATATTTCGTTCGACGTCGCTGTCTTCTGCAAAGAAAGCGAAATCGTGCTGAATCCGGCCGCCGATTTTCAACTTGACCGACCCATCATTGGAGTCGAGCCTCAGCCCGTCTTTCCAATAGGGTCGAAGCGTCGAAGCGTCGGACCATTTACCGGAATTCAACGAAGGTGAATTGGTGGTCCGACTCGCAGATCCGATTGAGGGTGATGATTTGGATGATTCCAGTTGATTGATTCGCTTTTCCAGGCCGTTCACTTTGTCCAGTAGCTTTTGCACCATATCTTCCAACTTGTGTTCACGCTTGGAAGATTGATTATTCTGTGCCAATCCCGGCGATGATATTGCTAATGTTGCCATTATAGCCAGTAGCGAAATGGTTAATCGTTTTGTTCCCATGTGTACCTCCTAGCGGGTTAAGATTTCAATTCCTTACTTTTAATTGTTGTTATGAGCATAACGCTGATGTACGTATGATGATCGTTGGCCGAATTTATATCAATGACGTGTTTGGATTATATAAAAAAAGTGTTAAGATTGGATTAAGTTTTGAGCAAAAAGATGTGAAATGTGGGCTATTCTCGGCGGCCGATCTGTTCATTGTTGAGCATCCTTTGTGAAGGATCGGTATAATGTACCTGGCCATTGTATTTATTGTAATATCTTGAATCGGAATTCAATACAACAACCTGGTTGAAGGGGAAGTACGGATGATTGAAACGGGTTTGGGTCATTTACCAGAAAAATATAACGAGTCGTTCGTTACGCTGGCTGATCGGTTACAACGGTTGTTCGGTGGTAATCTGGTTGGTTTCACCGCGTATGGTGGTTGGTTACACGGTGACCCTTTTCTGGATGGAGAATTCGTAACGAGCGTGGTCACGCTACGAAAGGACGATCTCGTCAGCCTGTCCAATCTCGCGTGTGACGGAAACCGGTATGTGTCGAAGAATGTGCGTGCACCGTATTTCATGACCGAACAATACCTGAAAGATTCGCTCGATACATTTCCCGTCGAGTTTTTGGAAATTCAACAAACTGGCAGACTGCTGTTGGGTGAGGATAAGTTCAAAGGGCTGAAGATTAGCTCGGGTAGTGTTCGTACACAATGTGAACGAATGTTGAAATCTGAGTTAATATATTTGCGGCAAGGGCTTTTGCGAACCGGTGCGATATCAACCATGCGGGCAATCTTTCGGCCGTGTGCGCTGCGATTGATCAGTGTGCTGGCGGGTGTGTTATATTTGCATCAGGCGCATAGCGTAAAATATGACGCGAAGTCAATAGTCAATCGCTGTGCGGAAGTCACGAATATAGACCTCGCGGGTCTACGAAAATTTATTGAAAATCCTCCGCAAAGAGTTGGTATTGGTTATTATAAGCAATTGTATTCTGAAATCGGCGCGCTGTCTGATTATGTGGATGCGCATGAATGTGTTTCAGCAGGCTGACGATCGTTGTATGCCATTGAGTAGCGAGTGGCGGATCATTTGTTGCAGTTTCATTGTGCGAGCGATGGTATGAAAACGTATACAGATTGGACCGGACACACCACCGAGCGGGCGCAGGAAGGCGAAAAAATCGTCCGTTCGCGTGACTGGACGGGGCACGCAATCGTCTCCACACAGCCCGATCGTCGTCGTGATTGGCAACAGTGGATTGGCCCGGGAATTTTAGCGATCGTGGTCACCTATCTTTGCGGCGTCTGGTATTTTTCCATCCTTGTCGGGCGTTGGTGTGGTGAAGGTTGGGAGTGGATCGAACCACTCGTGATGTTTACTTTTGTGATTCCCGTACCCGCGGCTTCGATCATGATTCTTTTCGCGACTGCGGAACAGGGTGTGATGACTCCACTCGGCTACTGGCGATGGTTGCGTGCGCTGAAGTGGGGGCCATCGACCGATGACGGTTCAAGCAGCGATACATGGAGTTCTGACTACGATAGCAGCACAAGTAGCGATGGCCACTTTGGTGGTGGGGGTAGCTTCGGCGGCGGCGGCGGTGGGGCGAGCTGGTGATTTGAAAGAGTGCTTTCAGTTGGTCTGTGTTATTAGTTCCGTATCTTATCTGGGGATCGGTTCTTCAACTATGTATTCAAATAGTGTAAAACGCGTCTACATACAATCACTCCTGAAGTATTGATCGATTCCACAAAGCGTGTGAAAAAGCCTAGCGAAAGTTTTTCTTTTAGTTGCAAAAATCGATCAGGTTCGTCTGGCTTACCTAAATAAGCATATACCCAGTCACGCGATTATAGCAGAATCCATCCATCGTCAACGGGAACAATTCAGCATGATATATGCCCGATAATGGTGCTTATCAAATACCTGAGCCAGAGTTTACTTCTCGCACAAAACGGCAGAGCAATCACTTCATCTATGAATATCCCATGATGTCGCTATCATAGCCTGATGGCGATCATCACCGTACAAGGAATTACCAAACAATTTGGCACGCAGATCGTGCTGGACAACGTCTCGCTGAGCATCAACGCCGGTGAGACGGTGGGGCTGTATGGGATCAACGGCTCCGGAAAAACTACACTTTTTCGCATGATCACGGGCGATTCCGAGCCGGACATGGGTACGATCACACGAGCGAAAAGTATAGAGATTGGCCACCTGAACCAGGAGCCAAAATACAACCCGGTCCATACACTACACGAAGAAGTTGGTAGCGTTTTCGACGATCTGCTCGCGCTAGAAACCAAGCTGCATCACCTGGCTGACCAGTTGGCCCACAAACACAACGACCTTTCCTATCCGAAGTTGTTGGCAGATTATGAAAAAGTGGATCACCAGTTCGTCGCGGCGGGCGGTCACAAATTTGAAGCGCGTATGGGTGAAATTCTATCCGGCCTTGGATTTACTCAGTTGGATCACGACAAGCCCATGTCGATTCTCTCCGCAGGTCAGCGGTGTCGCGTGGCGTTGGCGAAAATTTTGCTCGAAGACAAACCGTTTTTGTTGCTCGATGAGCCGACGAATCACCTGGACATCGATACCGTGCGCTGGTTGGAAAAATATATGGATGGCCATCGCGGTGGGGCGGTCATTATTTCGCACGATCGATACCTGCTGGATCGATTGTGTACGCGGATCATCGAAATCGCGCATCGCCGCGTAGCTTCTTATCCAGGCAATTACTCCAACTTCGCCCAGACGAAAGCGTTACAGCTTCTGACCGAGGGGCGACAGTTTGAACAGGACCAGGCCTTTATCAAAAAAGAACAGGCCTACATCGACAAACACTTAGCCGGTCAACGCACCCGACAAGCTAAGGGTCGGCGGAAACGATTGGAACGGCGTCTGGGTGCGGGCGAGTTTATTACGCAGCGCACCGCCAACCAGAAGAAAACAAAAATCTCTTTCGACAAAACCACTACGTCCGATGTCACCATTCTGCGGTGCGACGAGCTGCGTATGAATTTTGGTGACCACGTTTTGTTTAACGATTTGACGTTGCAGGTGCAAAACGGCGATCGATTCGCCATCACCGGCCCCAACGGCACGGGGAAATCGACGCTGCTGAAAATCATTATGAACGAACTGGAACCGACCGGTGGCGAATTTACGCTCGCGCCCAAGTTGAAAATCGGTTACTACGCTCAACAGGCTGCCCATCTCGATCCAGACAAAACCGTGTTAGAGATTATTCGAGGTGTTCGACCGGAATTTTCCGAAGAAGCGGCTCGTTCCTATATGGGTCAATTTCTGTTTACCGGTCAAGATGTGTTCAAAACGATAAACCTGTTGTCGGGCGGTGAAGTGTCGCGCGTACGGCTGGCTTCGTTGATTCTATCTGCGCCGGACGTGTTGATCCTCGACGAACCGACGAATCATCTTGATATTCCGTCTTGCGAGGTGCTCGAAGAGGCGTTGAGTGAATTTGGCGGCACGATTATTGTGGTCAGCCACGATCGGTATTTCCTCGATCGCATCGCGGATAAATTGTTGGTGATCAGGCCGGACCATCACACACTCTACGCGGGGAATTATTCGTATTACGTTGAGCAACTGGAACAGCAGAAAAATGACGTGCAAAAAAATCGCGTAAAACCCGCGAAGAAAACCAAAAACAAGAAAAACTCGGCAGCCACGATAAGCGCTACGAAAAAGACCGGCCCCTCGCCTTATGACAGCCTTTCGATCGACGAGCTGGAACAGATGGTGTTGGACCTCGAAACCAAGCTGTCGAACCTGCAGGAAAAATTTGGCGATCCGGTTATCTTAAAAGATCCAACAGCACTGACGAAACTGCGACAGCAAATCGAAGAAGTCTCGACGGAGTTAGCCGAAGTCGACACCGCCTGGCAACAACGTGCCGAGTTGCAGTGACAACCTGCAAAACTAGTATTATTGAAGTGATTAATACCACGGATATCAATTCCAGTTGCAAAAGCCGTAGTCGATGATATAGTCCGCCACTATGGACATCTGGAGTGTGATGCTCGATGTGGTCGTGCTGCTTAGTGTGGCGATGGGCATGGGTTTGCTCTTCGAACGGCTGGGGCAAAGCGCGATCGTTGCATACCTGCTAACGGGAACACTGGTCGGGCCTGGCGTGCTGGGGCTGGTGCGAACCGAAGAGTCGATCCGCTCATTAGCCGAGCTTGGTGTGGCGTTACTTCTTTTCACCATCGGGCTCGAATTTTCATGGAAACGGTTAAAGGGGCTTGGTTTTTCCGCGCTGTCCGGCGGAGCGATGCAGATGATTCTCACCGGCATTGTGGTTTTTGCCGGAGCGATGTTTGCGGGAGCATCCATAGTGACGTCCGTAGCACTCGGGGCGGTTATCGCACCGAGCAGTACAGCCTGCGTCCTGCGCGTACTCAGCCAACGCGCGGAACTGGACAGCATCCATGGCCGCACGTCTCTGGGCATACTGTTGTTTCAGGATGCCGCCGTGATTCCATTGATCATAATCGTGACCTCACTCGGCGAGGTGAGTGAACAATCACCCGCTGCAAGTGCGTTAATGGAAAATGTGTTGTGGGCTGCATTACTGGCGATCGGATTTTTTCTGGTCGTAAACTATATCATACCACGATTGCTTGACGCGGCTGTGCTTACTCGAAATCGCGAACTTCCCATTTTATTCGCCACTGCGACCTGTCTGGGTGCATCGTGGGCGGCTCATTCGTTACATTTTTCACCGATCCTCGGCGCATTTGTCGCGGGTGTACTGTTGGCGGAATCACCCTACGCCACATGGATCCGATCGGATGTATCCGCATTGCGCACGCTTTTTGTCACGTTGTTTTTTGCATCCGTTGGAATGTTGGACGACTTCGGTTGGATCCAATCACACTGGCATTGGTTGGCTGTGGCGGTGCCAGCTGTGTTGATACTCAAAGGTGGAGTCGTTGTGATCACCTCGCTACTTTTGAAAATACCACTTCGATACGCCCTGGCTGGCGGACTTTGTCTGGCTCAGATCGGCGAGTTTTCATTTGTGTTGGCGAATGTAGCGGAATCCGGCAACGTGATCTCGTCTGATCTATTCAATCTGATTGTTGCGACGACAGTTGTTACGCTGATTTTAACACCTTATCTGGTGGCCGGTGCTCCTCGGTTAGCGCGATGGGTAGGGCGACATCCTGCGGCGAGTCAATTAGTACGCGGATCAACGACAAGCGAACTGGACGAAGAAAAAATAGTAACCGGCCATGTGGTCATCATTGGATTCGGACCGGCGGGTCGCGGGGCATGGAAAACAATACATAACGCCGGGTTGCCTACGGTCGTTGTGGACTTAAATCGAAAATCACTCGTGGACATACGTTCTGAGCATGTGCGTACCGTCATCGGAGACGCCTCTCAGGAAGCGGTGCTTGAACACGCACACGTATCATGTGCACGAGCGGTGGTGATCACCATCCCGGATTACGAGGCCACGACTCAGATCATTGCGCAGTTGCGAATTTTAGCGCCCGAAGCTCTGGTCTATGCCCGTGCTCGCTATGACATCCACGTTGCGCAACTTGTAGCTGCGGGGGCGACGGTCGTGAATGAAGAGCAAGAGACGGGCTGGCGTATGGGGCGTGATGTGCTGGAGACCTTCGGGCAAAGTGATGACAGCGTTACGGTGTTGTTACCGCCTGTCTAAGGGTATCGTTCTGTGGTTTGTCTTAGTCGTGTTTGGATTTTATTACCGGATCAAATTATATCGTCGTAGCTGTTGGTTGCGATTATCGGCGATGAGCTGATTATCCGCGTCGTAGCTTTTAAGGAAGAGCTGATCCCATGGTCCAACATCCGTGACCCGGCTGTGTTTGACATCGCGGAAGATAAACCTCAAATCGCCAGCATCTTTCTGATTGACAAAAACAAGAAGATAAAAATTGGCGGAGTATCCAACGTGTTCTCCACACGGCTGAAGTTGAGCGTTTCATCGGGCAGGTGAATGTTTGCGCGGGCGATGCGGGTAAATTTTCTTCTGATTAATGACGATTAACATGCTCCATCAGCATGATATCACATCAATACGATCTCTTACATCTTTTCTGAGTGGTGGGCGTTGGCAGGGGCGTCTGGATGGGTATAGTGTGTTTCTTTTATGCGTTTTTTACAACGAACTCATCCCCAAGCGAGAGGATTTTTTTGATGGTACACCATGCCAGTAAGCGATCTCTATATGTATTCCTGGGAGTTGGCGTCTTGTCGATTTCCCTGTTTTCCTGTATGCCTGAAGCTGGTATTCGCGATGCGCGTGGTGCCATCTACCCGTCGCAGTCACAGGATCAATCGGATTCAGCTAACGCACGGCGCACACAACCCCACGCCGGCATGTTAAGATTCCCCGACGTCAGCAGCACGCACATCGCGTTTACCTATGCCAACGATATCTGGTTGGTCTCGCGCGACGGGGGCGTGGCCTTTCCGTTGGTCAGCCCTACGGGTCAGGAAACTTTTCCGCGATTTTCTGCCGACGGTGAAACGATCGCGTTTGTTGGAAACTACGACGGCAATCAGGATTTGTACACGATCTCCCGGCAGGGCGGTGTACCCTATCGCGTAACGCATCACCCAGCCCGAGAAACATTGTGCGGTTGGACGCCAGATGAAAAATTGATTTACTTTACCAACGGTTTTGCGGGACTCGCCAGACAATCTCAGCTGCACACGGTTTCAAGTCGCGGCGGTTTGCCGAAAAAACTTCCCGTACCCTACGGAGCCAACGGTTCGATTAGTGACGACGGCGAATGGCTAGCCTATACCCCGCACACACGCGATCACCGCACCTGGAAACGATATCGCGGCGGGATGGCTACCGACATCTGGCTGTTCAACTTGCGAAGTTTCGCGTCGAAAAAAATTACCGATTGGGAGGGCACCGACTCGCAACCCATGTGGCACGGAAAAAATGTTTATTACCTGTCCGACGCCGGCAAGGAACACCGGCTGAATATCTGGTCATACGACACGACGAATGGTCGACGTAAACAGATCACCCATTTCGGCGACTTCGATGTCAAGTGGCCATCGATGGGGCCGGGTTCAAACGGGCAGGGGGAAATCGTTTTTCAATACGGTCCTTCGCTGGTGCTGCTTGATTTGAGCAACGAACAGCTCAACACGGTCAACGTTTTTATTCCCGGCGATCGTCCCAAGATCAGACCGCACGCGGTGGACGCGGCTGAAAATATTCAAGCCTGGGAAATATCCACCAAAGGGTTACGGGTGGCGTTGGAAGCACGCGGCGACATCTGGACCGTTCCCGCCAAGCATGGTTCGCCCAGAAATTTGACGAGAACATCCGGTGTCGCGGAGCGCGATCCGTCCTGGAGCCCTGATGCGAAATGGATCGCTTATTTTTCCGACGAATCGGGAGAGTATGAACTATATATGACCCAGTCCGACGGCCATGGTGAAACGCGGCGACTCACCACGGACGGAAATGCTTATCGTTACAGCCCGACCTGGTCACCGGACTCAAAAATGATCGCCTTTGTGGATAAATCCGGCGCCATGTTTTTGCATGACATCGAAAATAAAACCACGAAGAAGTTTGATGTCGAGCCGTGGGCATCGCGTTCGAGAATGAGTTGGTCGCATGATTCCAAGTGGATGACTTACACGAAGAGTGGCGACAATCGCGTGTCTTCGGTTTGGCTATACCACGTCGAAAGCGACCGCAAGCATCAGGTTACCGCGGGCATGTTTAACGATTCCTGGCCGGTCTTTGATCGAAAGGGCGATTATCTATTCTTCACCAGTAACCGAAACTTTACATCGCCTATGTATGAAGACATAGGCTCGACTTTTGTCTATGCAAAAACGGATATGCTGATGGTGGTTCCTCTGCGTGATGAGGTTGGCTCTCCATGGGCACCCAAGAGCGACGAAGAGGAATGGGACAGCGAAGATAAGGATAAGGACGACGAAAAAGAGGGCGACGATAAAGACGAAGACAAGAAAGACGACGATAAAAAATCAGACGATGACAAGAGCGATGACAAAGAGGACAAGAAAAAAGATAAAGAGATAGAGCCGATCGAGATTGAAATCGAAGGCTTTGAGCAACGTATGATTTCTCTGCCCGTTAAAAAAGGAAATTTCTCTCACCTGGTGGTCAATGACGAAGGCAAGTTGATCTATGTACGACGTCCGTCGCGTGGCAGTGGTGGCAAGCCAGCCATCAAAATTTTCGATCTCGATATCGAAAAGAATGATAAGAAGGAAGAAAAAACTGTACTCGAAGAAGTAGGAAATTTTGTGATCTCAGCTGACGGCAAGAAGCTGCTCGTCCAAAAAGGCAAAACGATGGCCATCGTCAAAGCTGAGGCTGATCAGAAGATGGACGACAAGCTCGATTTATCCAATTTGAAAACTGTTGTCAGTCCCCGCGAAGAATGGCAACAACTATTTTATGAAACCTGGCGTGTGGAACGCGATTTCTTTTACGATCCGAACATGCACGGCGTCGATTGGAACGCGCTGAAGGATCAATATCGTGTCATGCTGAAGGATTGTGCGTCGCGCGAAGACGT
>CBDTZI010000091.1:0-10180 GCA_965364865.1 uncultured bacterium
CCTCATAATAAAGGCGAATTATGCTTTGGTGCATAACCCGCCTTTATCCCCTTAAGTAGGGGAAATAGTAAAGACTCAGCTCCCTTACGGTCGCTGCTCAGGAAACTGGTAAATGGCTTTAGTTTCTGCCCAGTCTAAGGTCGGCGTCTACCGCGTAAATTTCAACGCGGCGGTTGGTGGCGCGGTTCTTGTTGGAGTCGTTGGTTGCACGAGGTCGTTGTTGACCGCCGCCCGCGCTAATTAACCGCGAGGCGTCAACACCGCGTTCGGATAAATATCGTAAAACCGCCAAGGATCGTTCGCTGCTGAGTTGCCAGTTATCCTTCCACCCGCTTTTCTTGATGGGGGTGTCGTCGGTGTGACCGAGAATGATAATATCGCGACTTGCATACTCACTCTGCAACGTACTCACCACTGAATCCAAAGCGCGAAGGGCTTGTTTGCGTAGTGTTATTTTTCCCGCGGGAAAAAGTACGCTGCTGTCGATGGCGATCATCGCACCGGTAGGTGTTTGGGTCCAACCCGGAGCGGCCAGCATGATGGGATCAGGCTGTGCTGCCAGTTCGGAGCGAAGGCCACCGGCTTCGTTCTGCGAGGCCAGCAGTTGCTGTTGCAGCGTGCTGTTGGCGGCGTTGGCGTTGTCGAGTTCACCATGAAGCTGGTTATAACGATTGGTCAAATCGTTGTTGATGCCTTCCAACAGAATGATGCGCTGTTTTTCGTTGTGCGCACATCCTGTGGTGAGCAGGGTGGCGATTCCAATGACGACAAATGTTTTGATGTTGATTCGATTCAGTTTCATAAAGCTTCTCCCAAAGCTAAGGTAACTTGTGGTTCAACCACTGATGAAGTTACGAGTTTTCTTGATCTTGTTTATCCGCGATATCGAGATCGCTTTCATTTTCATCCAAGGCCTGTTTCAATTTATCGTCGAGTCGCTGCTCGCGCTTGTTCAGGTCCGCTTCTCTTTTCTTTTGCTTGTCTTGCTCCGACTCCACCGCCTTAAGTCGTTTCAATTCCTTAAAATCGCGAAACATTCCGAGGCCAAAATTGATCACCCACAACGCGATTCGTGTCGCCGCAGCTGTACTGATGAGAAGCCAGACCACATTGACCGGTTTATCGGTGTCGGTAAAACCGAAGAACCAGAACGTCACCGTGTTGGAGCGATTTTTGAACAATACAATTAAGATCGCGACCGCTGCGACGAGCACCAATATAAGGCGAGAATAGGATTTAATTTGCTTTAATGCAACCCTCATGACGTCACCTCCTAGCCAACGGGCTGTGAATTGTTCAGGAAAATCATACTCAAAATGTTCACCGTTTGAGAGATAAAAGACATATCCATAAATGACTCATAAAAAATCACAACGATCAGAAAAGAGAGTGATAGCCACGGCCCCAGAGGAACGGCTTTCGTGCGTTTGAAGGGTAAACAGGCGATCCATCCTATCAGCGCTAGAACGCAGGTTAAGAAAAATCCGAGCACGACCACAGGCCAACCTGCGACGCAACCCGTCGCAGCCATCATGTGAATGTCGCCCGAGCCGAACGCCTCCTTGCCAAAGACCAACGTGAAAAATATCCTCACAGCCCACCCGATCGCACCTGCAATGACGTATCCGCTGGCTGCCGTTGCGAATCCGTAGACCGGTGCCCATTCACGAAATAATCCTCGACCGAGATGCAGTTCGACGTTTAAGGCCGCGTTGATTCGGGTCGAGATTTCTGAATCGCCACGCATGATATAAAAGCCGACGATCCCAAAAATCAACGCCGGTAACAGGTATACAAATTCGGTCATCACCATACGGCGTGATTCGTGACGTTCCTCGTAGATAGCTTCGGCGATGGCCTGGTCCGAGTCCCTGTTGATGACGCTTTGCGAAACGATCAGAAAGAAGAAAACCGCTACAGGAACCAACCCTCGGCCGGTGTGTCGTAGGTCTTTGGCTCCTGATTCATCGATGAACAATAAAATCCATAACCCCACCAGCACGAACCCCATGATCCATCCGATCGCCCGCGAAGGAGCATTCAGCGAAGGTTGAGCCGGGGCGGCGTGATCTTCTTCGGGGAGTTCAGGCTCTGGGATTTCCTGCTCATCAAAATCTTCGGGGTCCACATGAGGCTGGCACGCGAAATAGAGCCATAACAACACCAGACCAAAAACAGCCATGATCGATACGACCGCAGTGGTATCGAAGGGCCTGATCCACTGGTCTGCGTGTCGCGGCGTCCAAAGGGTATGTAAAACAAAGCCGCAGATTGTGACCACGTTCGTGAATCGAATGTCTACCCAGTAGTGTTCCAGGTCGATGGCGGACATAGCCAACAGACAGCCGAACAACAGGATGTGGGATAAAAAAATCGGCCAATCGTAGGCGAGCTGGTCGGTGACCCCGAAACGATTTGAACAAAGACCCTCTCGAACATACCCGATGAAAAAAGCGTCCATCAACATCAGCACAATCAACGCCATCATGATTTCTACAACGATATATCGTGTTGAAATCGGAACACCGCACTTACGACAGCGACCCAGCAAAAGAATGAAGCTGATGACCGGTATGTTGTCGTACCATTGAATGCGGTGATTGCAATAGGGGCACGCGGACCAAAGCGGTTTGCACAGCGATTTGCTTCGCGGAATGCGATAGATTACGACGTTCAGAAAACTGCCGAGACACAGCCCCAGAGCTGTCCAATACAACAGCCATGAGAGCGTACTGACAATTGACAAAGTGCTTACACCTTACATGAGAATGAAACATTCATAACGGATAACGCCGACTCCAGTGTGTACAACGTACCCGAAAACTTATCGCCCTAGGCTAACGAAAAGCGTCGACAGGTCCACCTTTATTCCTGGAGGCCTGTGAATTGTGCACTAAATAATCATTGAAACCGTTATTGTTTGCTGTGTGTACCATCACACCAGGGAAGGGCTCCACTTTTATGGCATTGACATACGGCTTTTTTTTCGTCCTCTTCAATGTCGATCACCATGGGGCTTACGCCGGTGTTTTCGCGGCTGTGTGCGCCGTCACAGTAGGGGAGTTTTTCGGATAATCCGCACTGGCAATAGGCTTTTTTGCCAGCGGTTTCGTCGACCACGATCGGGCTGTTTGTACTTTTAATATCAGACATCATACCTCCATGTATAGAAAAAAGGGTGTAACGAAATTATACAGACAATTCTTCGAGCTTACTGGCGAATTCCTGGATCACCCATTCGGGTGTGGAAGCGCCAGCAGTAACGCCCGCTATTTTTTTGCCGACAACCATGTTGGGAGAAAATTGATCCCACGTTTCCAGATGATACGTGTCGCAGCCGGTTTCCTCACAAAGCTTAGCCATCTCCTTTGTGTTGGCAGAATGGAAACCGCCCAGAACAAACATGACGTCCACCTGATCGGACAACTCAATCGCAGCCGCCTGTCGTCGAGTGACTTCCAGACAAAGCGTGTTGACGACTTTGACTTCGACATAAGGACGTTTCAAAATTTCGGCGATCATGTTGGCTACGTGCTCTGGTGAGTGCGTCGTCTGGGCGACGATGCCGATTCGTTCTTTGTAAGGCAGCGCCTCGTCGAGATTGGAACCGAGGTCCACCACGGTCACGTCCGGAGCGTACCCAATGACACCGCGAACTTCCGGATGGTTGGGGTCGCCGATCATCACCACATGGTAACCATCTTTGTGCAACTGTTTGACCACGTTTTGTGCACGCTTGACCAACACGCAGGTCGCGTCAACCACATCGAGTCCGAGTTGCTTTACTCGTTCAAAGGTTTCCGGCGGGGCGCCGTGGGATCGAATCAACACGGTTTTATCCGCGTTGATGGTTTCGAGATTGCCCGACTGATTCAGACCGTTTTGTTCGAGTTTATTGACGACTTGCTTGTTGTGAATGAGCGGGCCCAGCGCGACGATCTGTTGCGGGCCATGTTTCTCGACGGCGGCTTCGGCGATCTCAATCGCGTCTTCCACACCGAAACAAAAACCCCGTGAACTCGCCAACTTTACCTGCATCAATCGCAGCCTCTAAAAACCGATGAATAAACTAACAGACCAACATTATAGGGTTATTCTACATTTTACGCCAGTGATATCGAGGAATCAAAGCATGCCCAATATATCTAACTGTCTCAGAAATGAACGCAGTAGTACGGTTATAAAAAGGATTGTTGATCGTGCTTGGCCTCAGTGTTGTTGGTGTAGGTGATATCGAGATGTTCGTAGGCCTGTTGGGTGGCCTGGCGACCCTGACGCGTGCGGATGACGAATCCGATCTGCAACAGGAAGGGTTCGACCATATCCTCGAGTGTGTCACGCTCCTGACCCATCGTCGCGGCGATGGCCTCGATACCGGCTGGGCCGCCTTTGTATACATTGATCAACGTGCGTAGAAAATGTCGATCGAGTTCGTCCAGGCCCAGCTGATCCACCTGTTGCACTTCCAGCGCTTCATCAACAATGGCCTCAGTGAGTATGCCGTCACTGCGAACTTGCGCATAATCACGGACACGTTTTAATAGGCGATTGGCCACGCGGGGTGTTCCACGACTTCGCTGGGCGATCATAGCCAGGGCGTTGGGTTTGGCGATGATTTCCAGCTTGGTTACAGATCGGTGCAGGATTTTGGTTAACTCGTCGGTGGAATAAAATTCAAAATGATAGCTGTGGCCAAACCGGTCACGCATGGCTCCACTTAACAGTCCCGCGCGGGTGGTCGCGCCGATTAAGGTGAATCTTCGAAGTGAGAAATTCACGACCCGCCCACTAAGTCCGCCTTCAATGGTGTAATCGACGCGAAAATCTTCCATCGCGGGATATAAAAACTCTTCGACGATCGTGGGCAGCCGATGAATTTCATCGATAAACAAGATGTCGCCGTTTTCCAGATTGGTCAGCAGGGCCATCAAATCCGCTTGTTTCGCCAGCGCTGGGCCAGAGGTGATGCGCGGGAGTTTTCCCGTCATTTCCCTGGCGATGACATTGGCGAGTGTGGTTTTTCCGAGTCCGGGTGGTCCGTCAAGTAAAATGTGTTCGAGAGGTTCGCTGCGCTGCTGGGCTGCGGTCATGGCGATGTCGAGTTTGTCGAGCACGGAGCGTTGTCCGATCATTTCCTTAAAGGATTGAGGGCGCAACGCGGTGTCCACGGTGTCATCACCGGGTCGCGTGTTGCCTGATAGTATTTGATCGATTGCCATAAGTTTCAATAGTTATGCATTACTGTGTGCACTGGCGGTTTATCCGCCAGTGATTTTACTTCTCCGATGAACACTGGCAGACAAGCTGCCAGTGGCACCCGCGAACCCATGCCACACAATATCCGTTTATCCTTCCACACCAGCTTTGATTCGATACGCGGTACGCACCCATTCATCCGGCAATTTTATATCTGGGTGCAACTGGCCTGCACGTTCGATCCAGCGGTGGGCGTCACCTCGCGGATCACCCCAGGCCACCAGTATTTCCAACGCGTCGCGCTGCGCCTGGGAAAGAATCGCAGCGTCTGTATGTTGCGAATCCATATCCGGCAACGCCAGATCATCCATCTTTCCCTTTAAAGACGCAACCATTAAATCCGCCGCTCGCGCACCGATCCCCGGTAATGTGGTCAACGCTTTGGCATCACTTGTTTCGATCCACGTCGCTATTTTTCGCACCGGTTGAGCCAGCGCTTTTAACGCCTTGCGTGGCCCAATGCCTTTGACGTTTACAAAACGCGTGAAGAAAATTTTATCTTCCATGTGCATGAAACCCAACATACGCGGCACCAGATGGCCCGAAGCGGGATTGCCCTCCAGAAATTCCATTGTGTGAATCGTGATTTCCTGACCGCGATGGGCTGCGAGCTCGCCGGTCGAATAACGGGGTATCAACACTTCGTGGGCGAGGCCACTTCGCTCAATGACGATGGAGTCTTCGTGAACTTCAATCAATTGACCGGTCAATCGTACGATCATCCCATAACCTCCATCGGCTTATGAGTAAAAACGTCTGACGCACAACACAGGGCGATGGCCAGCGCATCAGCTACGTCCGGCGGCTCGGGGAGTGACGTCAATCCCAATGTGGTTTGTATCGCGTGTTGCACTTGTGTCTTGGAGGCTCGACCATTACCGGTGATGTATCGTTTCACCTGCGTCGCGGCGTAACTGCGTACTTCGCAGCCCAACTTGGCGGCTGACATCAACATGACGCCGCGTGCATGGCCCATCAATATAGCTGTTCGAGGATGATTGTAATGGGAGTAAAGTTGTTCGACCGCGACGATGCCGGGTTGGTGTTTGCGGAGAATCGAGGAGATGTCGGATTCGATCAAAGCCAATCTTTTTTCAAGCGGAAGCGAATCATCAAAACGACACACGCCCGCATCTAAAACGGTGGGTTGATCCTGGTTGAAACGAATCACCGCGTACCCGGTGATGCCCAGCCCTGGGTCGATCCCGCAAATCACCGTGTCCTGACGGTTATATTCCTTCGCATCCTTGCGCATAGTTTTATTTTTCCCAACGGCCCTGTAGAAAATTACTACACCGACAAACAAGTTGCCAGGAGCACCCGTTAAGGCAAAGAATCACAATTTATCATCAGAACACCATCCTAACAGAAATCGTACATCATGACTACGGAAATATTTACGATTGTGTCACGGTGTGACTTTTTCGGCGTATCGACCCGGCATACAACAGGAAAGGTCTATATCGTAAGGCTGATTTTGAATCATGGCACCCACAATATCCGCAGTCACGGGTGCGAGGATGAGGCCTGATCGATAGTGGCCGGTGGCGGCGATTAACCCCTGCATGTGTGGTACCGGGCCGAAGTAGGGCTTGTCGTCCGGTGTGCCGGGCCGCAATCCTGACCAGGTGGATTCGATCAGGGCGTTTTCCAGGCAGGGTGACAGCTGCAACGCCGTTTCAATAAGACCATTCACACCCTTGGCAGTGTTTCGCTTGGTAAACCCCGCCTCCGGCTCTTCCGTCGAACCTAATAGCACAAAGCCATCTTGTCTTGGTACGAGATAACATTTCCCGCGAGATAGAATTCGATGGAAGGGTCGATTTTCAAGTTTCATTAAGACGATCTGGCCACGAACCGGGTGAACCGGCATTGATTCCTGTAATGCGGTTGTGATTTGCGACGACCACGCACCCGCACAAAGTATCACTCGGTCCGCATGGAAAGAATCATTCTCCGTTTTCACCCCGCAAACACGATCGGCTTCCATGATAAAATCGACCACGGGAGATTGTTCGCAAATGTTCACGCCCAATTGTTCACAGGAAGTTTTTAGCGCACGAAGGAGACGCGGGTTTCGTATTTGCGCCGTTTGACAATATTCCATCGCACCGAGAATGTCGCGTGATACAGCCGGTTCGATTTGTGCGGTTTCTTCGGGGGTGTGGAAAATAAAATCGGGCGTCTTTTGATCGCCGCATCGCTCCCTGGAAATTCGAGCGTTGGCTCGGGCGATGTTCAATGATTCTTCGGTATAGAGCAACTCCAGCTCGCCACAGTTTTCGTATTGTGGATCGATGCCGGTTTGTTCTTGTAACGATGCGCACCATTCGGGATAAAGTTGCAAACTTCGATTGCGAAGTTGTGCCAGTGTATCCAGTCGGTTGGGATGAAAGGGCGTGATGACCCCGGCACCCGCCCAGGAAGCTTCGCCGCCACAAACCTCGCGTTCTAACAGAGTAACCTTGAAATCGTCCTGTGCGAGTATACGTGCGATAGATAACCCGACAATCCCGCCGCCGATGATGATGCAATCCGGTGTATTTGACAAAGGTGTTTGCTTTCTATTACTGGATAAAAATGCTTAAAACGTGATCAAATCAATGGTCGTGATGATCGTTTCCGTTTCCATGTCCGTGACCATGTCCCTTGCCCTGGCCGTGATGACCTTTCGATTTTTTCTTGTGCTTTTTATACTTTTTGTCCTCTTTGTATTTTTTAGATTTCTTAAACTTCTTGTATTGACTGTGGCCTTGGCCATGACTCTTGTACGCCTTAACGGAGAGCCACGCTTTGCCGTTCCAACGGTGTCCACATTCATCCCCGTGATGGTGGCCATGTCCGATCGAAACAAATACCGAGCCATCCCAATAATGGTCATGACAATCATAAGAACAGACATGTTCAGGGTGATTATAGTGGTATGAACCGGCCTGATGGTGACGACGCTGGCGACGGTGATGATCGTTATCGTATCGAGAAGACGAATGGTGGTGACAGCCGGTGGCACCGAACGCGAAGGCACAAAGCATAGCGAATTTTATGGTTGCGTTTTTCATCAGATATCTCCGTTTATCTTAAGAATAAAGTGTAATACAGTGATCGACTATTTACCCAACGCGGTAACAACCGCCTTGACTTCCGTGTAATTGGACAGCGCGTATTCACCCATTTCCCGACCCAGACCGCTCATTTTATATCCACCGAAGGGGACCGCGGCATCAAACACATCGTAGCAGTTGATCCATACCGTACCCGCTTTTAATCCGGCGGAGACTCGGTTGGCTTTGTTGAGATCACGGGTCCAGAGCGCCGCGGCCAGGCCGTAAGATGTATTATTCGCTCGTTGAATCGCTTCGTCAGCGCCACTGAATTTCATGACGGTAAGAACAGGACCAAAAATTTCTTCCTGAGCGATGGTCATGTCGTCTTTGACATTATCGAAAATGGTCGGCTCAATAAAATAACCGGCCCGATCGATTTTGTTGCCGCCGGTGACACAGTTGGCGCCCTCTTTCTTGCCGCTTTCAATGTAACCTAAGATGGTGTTGTATTGTTTTTCGGAAACCTGTGGCCCCTGCGTGGTGGATAGATCAAACGGGTCGCCGATGCGTTGTTTCTTCGCACGATCGACGAGAATGTCAAGTACCTGATCATACACCTTATCTTCGACGAACAGGCGAGATCCCGCACAGCAGCATTGGCCCATGTTGAAAAACAGGGCGAAGTAAGCAAACTTTGCAGCGGTTTCCACGTCGGCATCGGCGAAGATGATGTTCGGGCTTTTACCGCCGAGTTCAAGCGTTACGCGTTTCAGGTTTGTTTCCGCAGCGGTTTTCATGATCTGCTGACCCACTGCGGTACTTCCCGTAAACGCGACTTTGTTGATATCGGGATGCGCTGCGATCGCCGCTCCTGCGGTCGGACCAAATCCGGGTACGACATTGATGACGCCGTCGGGGAAGCCCGCTTCCTGCGCGAGTTCGGCGATGCGTAACGCCGTAAGCGGAGTTTGTTCTGCGGGTTTGAGAACGATGGAGCAGCCACACGCCAGCGCGGGTGCCCATTTCCAGGACATCATCAACGCCGGAAAATTCCACGGGATAATTTGTCCGACCACACCCACGGGTTCATGGCGGGTGTAAGCCATATAAGGCCCGTTGACTGGAATCGTCTTGCCGTGAATTTTATCCGCCCATCCTGCGAAGTAGCGATAGACCGCAGCCACGCCGGGAATGTCCACGTTCATGGAATCGCGTATGGGTTTGCCGTTATCCAATGTCTCCAGGGCTGCCAATTCTTTGGTGTTGTCTTCGATGAGGTCGGCGAGTTTGTATATGAGCCGGCCACGTTGTGCGGCGCTGAGTCTCGCCCAATGTTTGGATTCCAGCGCCTTGCGGGCAGATTGAACGGCCAGGTTAATGTCAGCTTTATCGCCTTCAGCGACTTGACAGATCGTGTCGCCGGTGGCGGGATTGAGGGTTTCAAAAGTTTTACCGCTGGCGCTATCCACCCATTGTCCGCCGATAAACATTTTTCGATTCGAGACTTTAGGGGGTGCGATGGTTTCTGTGGTGTTCATGGTCTATTCCTTAAATGTTAGCACTTGGTTATTGGTCATAGGTACTCCCGAAGGTTTGCGCTAAAAATACAGCGCGACACAGGACGTGGCAAATCTAGTTTATTTTCAGCCCCATGTACCCTCTTATATCCGAATCAGGACTGTTTTCATCGATCTCTGGTACTGGCGGAAGTCATTCTTGTGATGATGCCACCGTTTTAGGGCAAAATTATTACCGGACGGTGTAAATCAATTATAGAAAATTAAGCGATTTCTATTTGATGAGACGGTTTGTAGCCATCCTGTGCAAATTGGGCCGAAATTTGAGCCAAATCAATGATTTTTTCTGAAATACATTGGCGG
>CBDTZI010000092.1:0-10069 GCA_965364865.1 uncultured bacterium
TGCTGCACACCGTTGATAGAAGTTTACGCCCGAGAGATTTGCCTTTGATGGCTAATCGACGTCGCTGCTCATCGTTCAATCTGGGTCGCTTGTTACCAAGCAATTCACGAAAAATACGGTTTTCTTCCTTCAGATATTCGATCACAGCACTTTGTTCTCGGTTCAGCCATCCAGCGATCGATAAAAGCATTATATGCCATGGGTTAAAATTCATGGCTGGAATTGTAATTCACAGAATATTAGTCGTGAAGTGGTGGTTGGATCGTGAGTATCGTGTAGAATTTTTGATCTCTTATACTCGATTTTACCCCCGGAAAACGGGATTCCTGATGTCGGCCGAATAAAGACACCCTACGCCACGGTCACGGGAACATTCGTTACACAGGGCGGGGCGAGTGGTCAGCTTAACGGTCAGTTCGACGGAACAGAATTCACCTTTTCCATCAGTCAGCAGATTCCCTGTTCGGGTAGTTTTAACGGGACGGCGACAATCGCGGCTTTTACGGGACAGCTCAACGGTTCTTATTCGGGACTGGATTGCAACGGAACGCTCGAAGCTGATTTTGCAGGATCGAGGCGTTAAGGATGTGCCAATTACGTTGATATCAAACAATATAAAAAATAAGAGGAGAATATATTTATGTATAGAGCAATGATAATGATTTTTGTAATCACTCTGCAGGGCTGCAATAGTGTTGATCCGGAAACTTCTTCGGCTCGTAACTTTTGTCCATCCGCCAATCTGCCCGATTCGTCGGTTATGCTACTTGTAGCTTCGACTCCGGGAGCCATTGAAAATCTGGAGTTGCTTATGGCAGGTACCACACTTGATGGTGACGAGGTCGCGCTGGTTAATTCCGCAATGAGCTTACTCGGATCCAATTGCATGGATCCGCTTGTGGATACGGCGTGCCGCAGCACTGTGTGTACCCGCATCGATGCGGACGAAGAGGCTTGTCTTGCAGTGTGCGATCCGGTGACCAACGGTCAGATTGCGTTGGATTGTTTTCGCTGTGCTGCGGTTATGATCGGTATGGAACTGGGTGACAACGCTGCTGCCACTGCAGATCAGTTTGTTGATGGTTGGGCAGAAAGCTTGGCTCTGATAGAATAAGAAAATTGGCTTTGAACAAACGGCTCGGGCAAAAGGATAAAGTATTTGATGAAAATGATTCAGCGTGTACGCATGAATTCAAGCTGGCCGGTTTGTGATAACTGCGAACGAATAAGTATGATTATTCGGGATATATAGTACATAATAGACTTGCTATGTCTCGCGAGATGGGCCTTATATGGGGTTATGAACACCCCATATAAGGAGGCGCTTGGATGAACTCGAGAGCCAGGACAAGCCGGGAAAATCGCCGTGCAGTGGGCTATGTACGCCGCTCCACCGACCGGCAGGAGCAGTCGATTCCCGATCAGAAAAAAGCCATCGAAGACTATGCCGTTGAGCATGGATTGAGGTTCGACAGGTATTATGTTGACGACGCCATCAGCGGTACAAGCACAGCCGGTCGTCGCGCGTTTCTGGAGATGATTAGTGACGCACAGAGCACGTCGCAACCGTTTGATGTTGTCATCGTCTACGACGTGAAGCGATTCGGTCGAGTCGACAACGACGAAGCCGGTTACTACCGTCATCTGCTTCGAACGAATGGCGTGGAAGTGCTTTACGTCAGCGAGAACTTCAATGGTGACGCAACCGATGACCTGTTGCGCCCGGTCAAGCAGTGGCAGGCACGGCAGGAATCCAAGGATTTATCGAAGGTGACGATTCGTGGTCTGCTTTCGAAGATGCAAGATAACGGCTCATCCAACGGCAAGACAAAAAACTGCGGCTGGTGGATGGGTGGTGTTCCTCCATACGGCTTTGATCTTCGATACGTATCCATTGACGGCACCTTTCTCTTTATTGTTCGTTACTTATCCGACGGATCGAAACATGTACTGGATGAATCAGCAGAGGTCACTCGAACGCTCGCGCGTCGCGAGTCGCTCAGCATATCCAAACGTGATCGCGCAAAACTCGTTCATAGCTCGCCCGATCGTGTGAAAGTCTTGCAACGAATCTTCGGCATGTACACCGAGCAGCGGAAGGGATTCAAAGCCATCGCCTCTACGTTGAACGGCGAAAACATTCCAACTCCACGCGGCCCGGAGTGGTCACACATTTATAGCGGTCAGTGGACGGATACGACGATCAGATCAATTCTGGTGAATCCACTCTACGTTGGCGACATGGTCTGGAACCGAAGAACGGATGCGCGGTTCTACCGGATCAGTGATGGTCACGCGGTCGAACGAGAGGCTGCGCACGGTGCCCGATTGGTTCCCAATGCCGAAACCGATTGGATGATCATACGTGAGGCACACGAACCATTGGTTAGCCGACGCGTATTCGATCAGGCGAAAGAAATCAGAGAGAGTCATATTTCGTCGATTGAGCAGCGTGGTCGTGACCCCAGAACAAAAACGCACGGCAGAAACTGGAATGGAAAAAGAAGCCGTTTCATTCTATCCGGCCTGTTAAAATGTAGTTTGTGTAACAGTCGATATCAGGGCGTGTCCCAACACAAAAGCAAACGACGTTCAGACGGTTCGCGTGTAACGACATTCAGTTATGGATGCGGCGGATATATCACTAAGGGCAGCAGCGTGTGCAGCATGAATCCCATCGCACAGGATGTGCTTGAAGCCCTCGTCATCAACGAAATCCTGAGTCTGTATCGGCAATTCATGATCAAGGATGGACGCAAGAAAATTGGCGAAGAAGTCAAGCGTCAGATGGGTACCGAGCGAGAAGATTTTAAGGAGGCACGCAGCCGCTCGGAATCGGAATTACAACGCGTCACACAGGTGATTAATAATCTGCTGGATAACATCACACCCACCAACCGTGAACATGTGGATCAAAGGCTCAAGGATTTAACGCTGCAACGCAAACAGATCGAAACCCGCCTCGACGAACTCGATCGACTGACAACTGCTCAATCTGAGATTCAGACGATCGTCGCTGATGCGGCTCGATATTTTTCCGGACTGGAGTTTACGCTTCGAGAGGGTCTGCCACAAGAAAAACTTGCAGCACTGCGGCAATGCATCGAACGAATACACATCAACAAACCCGAGGGCGGGATTACAATCACAGCCCTCACCATCCCCTGCGGGAATCTAAACGCCAGACAGACGATTGAGGTGAACCTGGCGAATCGTATGGCTTCGAAGAAATCCGTGGCGATTTAGAAATCACAGAGCGGCCCATACCTTTGAGTTGCGGGCCTCATCAAGGTAGCAGTTTATGTCGTATTGTCATTGTATGAGTGATGTCGGACTCAATTCTCCGCTCATGTCCCCTGAGTTCTTGTAGATAATCCGGGCTCATAACGCCTGAATTAGCGGGAAATATATCGAGGGTTCATAACGTGGAGGTCGCGGGTTCGTAATGCGGTGATAGGGGATTCATAACGAACCTCGTTATGAACCTGTTATGTGAAACGAGACTCATCTCGCGAATAATCATGCGAAAACCTACGAAAAGACCCCGACTTGTGTCGAGGTCTTCTCCAGGGGTTTATAGCGGGGACATCATATGGTGATCTGGAGATGTATATATAAGGATATAGTTCGTAGAATTTGTCCGATTTGTCACTATTTCAGGGGCGACAAAGTACGTAAGTCCTTTGTCCATAAGGGTTTACGTAATGTCACCCCCAGTTACCCTGACATCCGCTTGAAATTAGTTGTTAAAGGATGACTGAAACAAGAACGTGGTGCATTATCATTGATCAACCTTACATTTTGGCATGAATGTTATCTATGCGTGTAACTCCACTACAGAGTGCCATTTAAGCGATCGTCCATCGCGTTTGAATATTTGGACATTACAGGGTGATCGGACCATACCAAAGTACTCGGTCTTCGATCAAATTCAGTAATTGGAGACTAGGGGTCAGCCTCCCTACAATTTCCGACAAAAAAACTGGAGTGGTATGTTGCTATCTACCACTGGATGTCGTACTATGAATTGTAGTAGTTGGTGGTGAGTCGGCCATGGCCAATCGTGATCGAACGCTGCTTATGTGTTTGTGACTCTAGAGAGGACGACCGTATGACCGGTCAAACCGGTACGGTAATCCTGCTATGGATTTCCAATGCGAGCGTGTCTTCGGTCACCGAGCAGGGGATTTATGCAGGCATGCTTCGATCCACGGACGTAAGTGCGACCCATGTCGTATTCACATACACAAACGATCTGTGTCTCGTGATAGTGGGATCGCATCACCGCTTACGACCGTTAGCGGTCGGGAAGCCTCGGCAAAATTCAGTGCGGATAGTCGGACCGTAGCGTTCGTCGGAAACTACGAAGGTGAAGGGGACATTCATTCAAATTCTACTGGAGCTGCGATGTGTATCTAATGTATAAGCATAATACGAAACTCCAGAATCCTACATCCGTTGTTGGACCAGGAAACATCATCTCCACCGTCAGCGATTTCATTACCCAATTCGAACAAAACAGAACTACAACTGATGATCAAATTCTGGATTTGCATGTTCAATCTACCATTTTCATCACCCTGGGGATGAAAGTTTGGATACGCATTTCGTCTTTCATAACCAACACTTCATTATTGGTTGTTCAAAACAATAGGGGTACGTGGAATTAGGGGTATAAATAATGTTCAAGCCAGTTAGGAGAAACAAGCTCATGTTTAATACAAAATTAGTACGGGTAACTACTGTTATCGCATTTATTATTGGATGGATAGTTCCAACTAATTTGTTGGCTGCTCCACCCGTAAAGCAACCCATTCACCACGAATCCCCAGAGGGTAAGCTCACAGAGCGACCAAAACGTGACGCTGTTAGTGGAGTAGCTGCTCAAAATGTCATCACTTTTGGTCGTTTCCAGCATGTGCAGGTCAATGTTGATAGCCTGGGAAACAACATTCCTGGTGACGCCGCCAATGAACCTTCCATTGCAGTCGACCGCAACGACCCCAATAAAATTGCAATTGGTTGGAGAGAATTTGCAACTAACACGAATGCGTTTCGTCAGGCTGGGTGGTCGTTCACTACCGATGGTGGCCAAACCTGGACGTTTCCAGGAACACTCCTAACTGGCGCAAATTCCTTCGCAAGTGATCCATTACTGGAATCAGATCCGGACGGCAAATTCTTTTACGCCAGTTTAGAGACCCAGCGCGATCCCAACTGTGGGTGGTCTGTTTATGTACACGATTCTATCGACGGTGGGCAAACCTGGTCGTCAGGTGTTTATGCTGAAGGAGCAGACAAAGCGTGGATCACTATAGATCGCACCAACGGGATTGGTCGTGGGAATATCTATATGGTGTATTCGCCAAATTCGTTCGCATCTTGTACACCCGGACTCACTTTCACCCGTTCAACGGATAGTGGTCTAACATGGGGGCCAGCCATCGCAAGTATGGGATCCTGGGGGAGTACAGTCGATGTCGGTCCCGATGGAGCAGTCTATACTTTGGGGAGTACATTTGGAATTACAACACAATTTATACTCTCGCGTTCCCTTACTGCACAGGATCCATTCGCTTCTTACACTTTTGAACAGGAAACTTTGGTCGATTTGGATGGTGAAAGACCTAAGGGGGGAGCACCCAATCCGGTTGGATTGATAGGTCAGGCTAACGTAGCTGTGGATCATTCCGGCGGACCAACCCATGGTTTTGTTTATGCACTTTCTTCGGTAGATCGATTTTCCATCACCGACCCAGCAGACGTCATGTTTGCGCGTAGCAGAGATGGTGGATTATCATTTGAAGCGCCCATTCGAATCAATACCGATTCTGTTGGTAACGGCGCATGGCAATGGTTTGGCACCATGTCAGTCGCACCCAATGGTCGTATTGATGTTGTCTGGAATGACACTCGTAACGATCCCAACAGTGTCATTTCCGAACTCTATTATTCGTTCTCATTAGATGGTGGAGTTACTTGGTCACCGAACGAACCCATCGGACCACCGTTTAACAGCATCATTGGGCAACCCGTTCAACAAAAGATCGGCGATTATTACGACATGGTTTCCGCTAACGGCGGAGCCTATCTAACGCACTCGGCGACATATAACGGTGAACAGGATGTGTACTATACCTGGGTTACGCCGGATTGTAATGGCAATGGGATAGCAGATGCGGATGATATTGGCAACTTGACAAGTCCAGATTGCAACGGCAATCTGATTCCTGATGAATGTGAACCACAAGACGACTGTAACACCAACAGTATTCAAGACATCTGTGATACCGCCGGCGGAACGGATGATTGCAATCATAACTTTGTTCCTGATAGTTGTGAGCCGAACGAAGACTGCAATATCAATACGATCCGCGATATCTGCGAAATCGGATTAGACAATACACTGGATTGTGATTTCAACGGTGTCCCCGACGATTGCGAGCTAGTTTCTAACGATTGCAACTCGAGCGGAAGAGTGGATGTATGTGACATCCGCTTCAAATCTAGTCTGGATTGTAATGGCAACGATATTCCCGATGAATGCGATATTTCTTCCGGCGTTTTACATGATCTGAATAATGACGGAATTCCTGATGAGTGCAGCGGTGCTTGTTGTATCTGTGAAGAATGCGTGTTTACTTCTGCATCAGTCTGCGCAGATCAGAGTGGTATTTTCCAGGGCATCGGAACGAGTTGTGCAGAAACAACTTGTTTCGTCCCGCCAGATAACGATCTTTGTGAAAACGCTATTCAGCTTACAGGTGTCGAGCAGACGGTTCCTTTCGACAACAGCTGTGCGGGTGTCGACGGGCCCTCACCCGTGACCTGTGATGCCGGACCCGCACCTTTCGGCGCCGATATTTGGTATCAAATCGAGTCTCCCTGCTGCGGGCAGATGACGGTAAGCCTCTGTAGCGGAACCACATTTGATAGTGTAATGGCTATCTATGGAGGACAAGACACCTGCTCCTGTCCGACCGACGCGAGTACACAATTAGGTTGCGGTGACGATACCTGCGGCGTAGCCGCAGGAGCACCCACGATCACTATTCCCGTAGTCAATGACGCCTGTTATTCGATACGAATCGCCGGATTCAACGATGTAGGCAACATTGAAGGAACTGGTAACATGGAAGTTACATTTGTGTGCGATGAGCATAGCGAATTTCATGTACGTGGTCAACGCGATGTAGAAACAGGGGATAACACGGGCATCGGTTTCGGGCTAGCAGATGTATGGGCTGATGGCAACATCGTTTTCCAGGGACAAGCTGGCGCGACTGCACGATCAGGCAACCCAGGTTTGGATAACGGAGTCCACTTCTTCGATATTTCTACCCCGGACACTCTCGAACATATCTTGGAGTGGAAGGTTCCGGGCGATAGTGGTTTTGAAGCAGCTGAAGATGTTAAAGCCGCTGATGGGTGTTTGTTCATTTCACTGTTCGGTGGCGGAAACGCCGGTGTCGAAATCGTCGACGTGCGCGATCCGTTCGCGCCGTCTCATCTTTCATTCATAACAATCCCAGGTTTTGAGGATGTCAAGAATTCATTTTACGACAGTGGTTACTTATATCTCGCCAATGGAACGACAAACGACTTAGCGGTAGTAGATTTGACTAGCTACAACCCGAACAGCCCACCTGTGCTGATTGATCAACCACTCTGGACTATAAACGTCGGTTCCAGTTTTGTGCAAGATTTAACTGTCCAAAACGGAGTCCTGTACGTAGCTGCCTGGGATAGTGGCCTGTTTGTGTATGACGTGTCCAATATTGCCGGTGAGGCGCCTGTGTTATTAGGATCTGGTCCTCCACAATTGAATACAAATGCAGTATGGCCTACCGACGATGGTAAATGGGCGCTCGTGTCAGAATACCGTGATCGAGGTCCGCTACGTCTTTACGAGTTAGTTCCAGACGGTGCCAACATTCAGGTGCTGCTCCGCGATACGGTAGAATCCCAGTCCGCTGATACATCATCAGGATCAACATTATATCCGAGTGCCCAAAACGTGGTCGTCGTTGGTCATCGCGCCTATGTGGCGTGGAATGAGGACAGTTTGCGCACTTTCGATGTAGACCCAATTAAGGGTAAGCTGGTTCCTGTTGGAACCTTTGACTCATTTCCTCAACAGGGGGCAGTGGGGGGATTCTTTGGTGCCTGGGGTGTGTACCCGTTTCTGGGTGAGGACCGTATCATTCTGAGTGACCTAGCCAATGGCCTCTTCGTTCTACGGCTTTCCAATAACTCAGTCACGATTTCATACCCAAACGGGCGGTTGGAACTGGTGGATCCAGACATTGGCACTCAGCTTACAGTCGAACTCACACCCGACTGTACAGATGTGATCAGCTTAGCTAGTGTGTTCACACGCAACGATAGTGTCGGCGGCGACTTCGTCGAAGCGCCATTCACCTCGTTGGGCAACAACTTGTACCTAGCGGACATTCCGGGTGGCATTTGCCCATCCAGGTTGGACTATTATCTACGTATTGAGACCGATGCCGGTGATGTGGTCGTGGACCCACCGGGGGCGCCGGACGAGTTTTATACAGCGGAAGTGGGAAGAACTCTGGTCGGTTTCTCAGACGACTTCGAGACAGACATGGGATGGACTGTGTCTGCGGAAGATTGCCCGGGTTTCAATATCCCGGACGGACAGTGGGAACGAGCCGATCCATTTTTTACTGGGTTTGAACCCGAGGACGACTATCCAGGAGGTCTTGGAACACTCTGTTACGTGACTGAGCAGGCTGGACCATCCGAGAGCTTTTTTAGTACCGATGTTGATGGTGGACCCTTAACCCTGACATCCCCAACGATCCCCACTGGTGGCCGAGATGTTCAAATCAGTTATGCTCGATGGTTCTATGTCTCGCGGTTTCTCGTTGGGGTAGAAAACTTTCTCGTAGTAGAGGTGTCGGTCGATAGTGGAGCCAATTGGATCCCGGTAGAGACAATCTCAAGCGCGGGACCCCAGTGGATTCTCAAAGAGTTTCTGCTTAGCGACATCACTATACCCGGCGAAACGGCCACGCTTCGGTTCACTGTTGCTGACTGCAATGACTTTCCGGGAGGTTCCGGTGGTACGTCGGTTGGAGAGGCGCTCATCGATAACGTGCGTATCGCTTTTACAAGCTGTGTAGCATGTCAACTGGTTGCTCGACCACTAGCAGAGCCAATCCCCGTGAATAAAAGTCGTTATGTATCATTCATTCCCGGAAATGCTGGAGAACCAACGGCCTTACGTGTAACTCTTGCCAATTTGGATTTATTTGGAAGTTTTAATGGTCAGGTTCGTTGGGTGGGCCCTCCTCAAGATTACCCTGAAGGTGGAAATCCTGTACCAACATTTTCCGCCGCTCAATTACAATGCGAGCCTCACTTTATGGACTGGGGTAATATTGATCTATTGCATGTATTCGGATCTGAGATAGTTCCCAGCTCAACGTATGAGGTTCAGGCGATTCACGAAAGCTGTATCGAACAGATTACCGATGAATTTGCTTATTCATTGCCATTAGTCACTACGACTGCAAAATGGGGAGATGTGGTTGAACCCTTTAATCCGCCCTCCGTATCAGCGCAACCTTCGATTTCCGACATACTCTCGATCGTAGATAAGTGGCTTGGTAATCTGAATCCGATCAAAGCGAGTGCGCAACTTATACCGGAGTTGTTAAATCCGAGTTTACCCGTTGGTATTGCGGATATCCTTGCGGATGTTGATGCGTGGCTGGGAACGCCGTATCCGTTTGATATCTCAGCAGCGTGTCCATAACTGTGTAAGCTCGTTCGGCTGGTGGCGCGTTTGGAATTTTATAGATCATACGCCTGATTTGATCGGCGTTAGCGGGAGGATTTTGTCGAGTCGATGAAAGAGTGAACCGGTGTTTCCGGGTTACTCAGCGTGATCGATTCCCTCGCGTCGCCACCCTTTTCTCTAGCAAGGGATGAATAAGGCGAGCTTGTTCGCAGTTGGCCAAGTGTAGAGTAGGTTTTGATTGCCATAGTGGTGGTTTTCATTGATCAATAGTTTTATTGGAAATATCAGCGACATTTC
>CBDTZI010000093.1:0-10025 GCA_965364865.1 uncultured bacterium
GACCGCGGAACTGGCCACCGGAGACCCCACTGACGATGTTGCGTCAGCCACTTCCAAACTCGATCAAATCATCAACGCCATTGAAATGGACGGATTGGCTCCCGCGTCCGACGAATACGCCGGACTTTCGTATCACGAAGCCATGACAAACTTGTATGACGCGTTTCGCGCCGAACACGACCTCCGCCAAAGCGCAGAAACCCGGCTCGCCCAACTCGATTCGGAAGTCGCCAAGCTGTCTGAACAGGCGGCTGCGTTAACCACCAGTTTTGAAGAACAAACCTCCGAAATCAACGCTCAAATAGCTGAAATCGAAGCCGATCGTACAACCTATCGCCAGGATCGAGACGCCGCGGTCGCGTCCCTGGAACAGGAATTTGAAAACCGTCGAGCGCAAAACACAGCACAGCTCACCGAGGCACGTCAACTGAAAACACAATCCGAGGAACGACTTGCGATCGTGCGTGCACGCATCAAAGGATTGCAGTCCAAGCTGGGCGGATTGTTGATCGGCCCCAAAGAAAACTCGACCGCCCGCATACCCGACGGAAAAATTCTTACCGCGATCCCCGGCGATCAGGTCGTATACATCAACCTGGGACGGAATGACGCACTCACTCTGGGTCTGCGTTTTGCGATTTATTCCGCACAAACCGGCATTCCCGCGGACGGGCGATCCAAAGCACAGATCGAGGTGGTTTCCATTTCGGAATCCTCCGCCGAGTGCGACATTATTTCAACAAGCCGCAATGAAGTCATCCTCGAAGGCGATCTGATTGCCAACCCGATCTATTCTTCCGACACTCCTCAAAACGTCTTGGTGGTCGGGTCTTATGATTTGAATCGAGACGGGCTGCCCGATCGTGATGGCTCTTCCGCCATCACCGCCATCGTGAAAAATTGGGGTGGCAAAGTCATCAATCAGTTGAATCCGGAAACCGATTTTGTGGTGGTGGGCGGTGCCCCGAGAAAACCTCGACCAGCCAACGACGTCTCTCCCGACCAGGTTGAACAAAACCGCTTACGACAGGAATCATGGGACGCTTACTACGACGTGATCGAATCCGCCCGAAGTATGTCGATTCCGATGATGACACAGGATGTCTTTTTCAACTTCCTGGGCTATTCCAACAAATACGCGAGACGGTAGAGACGCCCGCACCACCACAATAGCCCCAAACCCACGCCATACTGTTAATATAGGTATTTTATTTGACCGTCCGAGAATCATGTTGTATACTAAATAGTGCTGGGAGGTAGACCCTTCTTCAATACCTTACTGATGGATTGTGGTTGTGCTTTGCACATGATTCACAACAGTGGTTGAGGTACCTACCGCCCAAACGGGTAAAACAATAGCGAAATTCTTGATAACAGGGTATTTCTTCCAGTTGCTGCAATTTGAACAGAAAAAAAGAGAGATTTTGGATCGAGTCGACATTGTCGAAATCGTATCCGAACAGGTCACGCTTAAGCGCAGCGGTCGGCGGTTGGTCGGGTTGTGCCCTTTCCACGCCGAGAAAACACCCTCCTTCACTGTGACACCGGAGATGGGGTTTTACAAATGCTTTGGTTGTGGACAGGGCGGCGATGTTTTTTCATTTGTGCAGGCCCGCGAAAACGTATCTTTTTCGGAAGCGATGCACATTTTAGCAGACCGCGTGGGTGTGGAGCTTGGCTCAGCGAAACCATCTGCTTCCACCGGTCCTTCTCGAGCGGATATCGCCAGAGTCAACAACTGGGCGATGCGATTTTTTCAATCCAACCTCAACCATGAAAAACTGGGTGCGTCCACCCGACAATATCTGCAAGATCGAAATTTTTCAGCGGAAACGCTGGAAACCTTTGGCGTGGGATTGGTCACGGACCAGACACCTTCTATTCTGGAAGCCGCCTCCCGTGCGAAAATTAGTAACGAATGGCTTGAGGCTGCAGATTTGATTCGTAAAGGCGACGATGGCCGAATTTATCAGACCTTTCGCAACCGCATTATGTTTCCCATTCGCGACGCCACCAAACGGGTGATCGGGTTCGGCGGCCGAACATTGGTAGAGGATCGCGCAAAATATCTTAACACACGACAAAATACGCTCTACGACAAAGGCCGAAACCTGTATGCGGTGGACGTCGCCCGCGACTCGATCGTCTCGAAAAAACGTGCGGTCCTCGTTGAGGGATACACCGACTGTTTAGCCGCCCACCAGGCCGGGTTTACCGAAACCGTCGCGACTCTGGGCACCGCATTGACCCCGCAACAGGTCGATTTGTTACGTCGTTATTGTGACGAAATCATTCTGCTATTCGATTCGGATACCGCAGGCGAAGAAGCGGCGGATCGAGCGATCCGCGTAGCGATGCCACGATGTGTCACTTGCCGGTTGGCCCGGATACCGGACGGTAAGGATCCGAGTGAATTTTTGTCACGCAACAGTAAAGATTCTTTTTCGGACGTATTGAATGCCGCCATCGACGCGCTAGAATTCAAATGGAAACGGACATCACAGCGATTCGCGCAGAACCATTCTGACGCACAGCGCCGCGAAGCCGTGTTAGAGTTTTTGCAGGTGGTCGCCGAGGGGATTCAAGGCCAGGCGATCGACGTGATTCAACGGGGGTTACTGATTAATCAAGTCGCACATTTGTTGCGGCTGCCGCGCGAGGAAGTGGATCGACTGTTGTCGAAAATCACTCCTCGGCGTGAGCCACAGAAATTAACATCAACACCCGCGACGAATCGGGATCGTGAACCATCCCCGAGTGGCGAACAATCCGCCTGGTCGCGTGTGCTGGAAGTTTTGCTAAACGAACCGGGAGCGTTTTCCGCCGTGAAAGAGTGGCCCAACGTCGAGAAAATCGCGAATACGCGCGATCGACGAATCGCCACCTGCGTGCTGGAGTTATTACAAAAAAATGGTTCGATGACGTTAACGGATGTATTGGCTCGATGCCAGGATCCGTCAGATGCCATACGAATTGAAGAGTTGACCAGGCGAGGCGCCCAGCGGGGCAACTATGAAGCCACCTTACAAGTCGCGTTGGCACAGCTTATTCGCGCAGACCGGAATGAAGCATTCCAGCCTGATGCAAATTCGTCAGTCGAGCAGACGAATGAAACCGTGAACCAGGAAACCGTAGATCAAGAAACGAAAGAACACCGCCATTTTGTACCTCGTAGAATGACACGACATCTGTCCTGAACAGGGATTCGAGTCAACCGCGAGATAGAAGGACATCAAACAAGGACGACAGAGTAACCATGATAGAAGTAATGGAACCAGTGATAGATCCAATCCAGTTAGCCGTCACCGCATTGGTTGAGCTGGGTCGAAAACGCGGATACGTCTCCTGGGAAGAGATGAATGATATCCTCCCCGACGATGCGATCGACCCGAATCAACTTGAACTCATTATGATGCGTCTCGAAGATGAAAAAATCGAGACGTTGGATGAGATCGACGCAGCCCGCTTCGTGAAAACTAAAAAATTGTCGGGATCGAACAGCGACGGAAATAATACAGCCCATGAAGATTTGATCAAACGTAAAAAAGGCGAACCCGCCGACGATGCCGGCGTGAAACGTATTGACGATCCGGTCCGTATGTATCTCACACAGATGGGCGAAATTCCGCTGTTGACGCGTGAAGAGGAAATTCGATTAGCCAAGAAAATCGAATTAACACGAATGGCTTTTCGTCAAAAGGTGTTGGAAATTGACTACTGCGGGAATCTCGCCGTTGAAATTCTTCAGCAGGTATCCGAAGGGTCACTGCCCTTCGATCGAACGATGAAAATTTCGACTTCGGAGCACGCAGCCAAGTCACGCATCAGCGCCCGCATTCCCGTCAACCTCGAAACCGTACGCATACTGCTCGGCCTGAACGAGCAATCGTGGGAACAGTTGCAGGTGTCGCGGTTGGCAGCGGCTACTCGCGATGAGTTATTGGCCATCATGCGACAACGGCGTCGAAAAATTTCCAAACTGCTGGAAGAGCTTTCATTGCGCACCAGCCGTATCCAGCCTTTGATGAAAAAAATACGAGGCTTGTATCGCAAAATGCTCGAACTCAAACAACGCCTCAACAACAAATCCAAACGTGCACGCATGCCCGAAGATGAATACGCGGCGATGCGCGACGAACTGGAAGGGATCGAATCACTCTGTCTGGAAAAATCGGACGAGCTGGGGTATCGACTCAAAATCATCGAGCGGGTGTTCGGCGAATACGAAGACGCCAAACGAAAACTCTCCGGCGGTAACCTGCGACTGGTCGTAAGTATCGCCAAAAAATATCGTAACCGAGGCCTGAGTTTTCTGGATATTATTCAGGAAGGCAACACGGGATTGATGCGGGCGGTGGACAAATACGAGTACAAACGAGGCTACAAGTTCAGCACTTATGCAACGTGGTGGATTCGCCAGGCGATTACGCGTGCGATCGCGGATCACGCGCGAACCATTCGTATTCCGGTCCACATGATCGAAACGATGAGCCGACTGCGCAACATTTCCAAGGAGCTGTTGCAAAACCTTGGCCGTGAACCGACGATCGATGAAATCGCTAAACGGGCGGACATGCCGATCAGTGAAGCGCGACGCGTGTTGAAAATTTCCAAACATCCGATCTCTCTCGATCGACCTGTGGGTGAAAGTGAAGACTCTTACTTCGGTGATTTTATCGAAGACGATACCGCGGACTCACCAGTCGGCACAGCTGGCGGTGGCATGTTGAAAGATCGCGTCGAGGAAGTGTTGAAGACGCTAACCTATCGTGAACGCGAAATTATCAAGCTGCGTTACGGCATCGGCGATGGCTATACCTATACGCTGGAAGAAGTCGGTAAGATTTTCAAGGTGACGCGTGAGCGTGTTCGACAGGTGGAAGCCAAGGCAATTCGCAAGCTGCAACATCCTGTTCGTTCGCGTAAGCTCGAAGGATTCTTGGATAACGTTACGCCGGTCCAGGCCAACGAAACGAATTAATACGAAGCGTATGTGTCGAAACAGGGTGCCGAGGTCAAGCTTTGCTTGTCCGTGTGATGTAATGTCGAAAACCCAACAGAGCCGTGTCTGTGAGAAAGCGGCCAATTTTTTCACTACCAAGTCACAAAACTCCGCCTCGGGATAAAAACCCGGGGTTTTTTTCATGCACTCTTTCAATGGTTTATCGTTCGCAATAATTTACACTGTCGTAGAGGCTTATTTTATGTTAGAAATAAAATGGTTACCGTGATGGTTTCAACAGGTAGCTTTAGTTTCATCGGGGAGTGTCCGGACGCCTGGTGGGTCCCACGGTCTTCAAAGCCGATGAGGGGTCGTTGACGCGGCTCTTGGTGGGTTCGATTCCCATCCACTCCCGTAGAATATCGTTTAAGCTCGCTGGTTACTCAAAGTAAATAAACAGTTAGTAATACGAGTGTAAAATGACCGAATCATCAGATCTTTCTAGCGCATTGTCAGAGACGCTTACTAACAGCGATCTTGAAGGCATTACAGTTGAGTTGTCAGAAGTTCTCTCAGATACATTTTTAGAAGATGGTCTCATCAAAGATATTCCAATAATTGGTACGATTTGGAAACTTAGCAAGCTCGGACTCACTATTAAGGATCGGTTATTCGTCAAGAAGCTTCTTTTCTTTATTTCGGAAGTTGCTCATGTCCCAGCTAAGGATAGGGCCGAGATGATTTCGAAAATTGACCGCTCCGGAGTGTTTCAGATCAAGGTCGGTGAAAAGCTCTTATATATCCTCGATAAATCGGAAGACCATGAAAACTCACGGTTAGTCGGGTGTCTGTTTAGTGCGTTTCTTTCGGGGGAATTATCGTATGACGATTTTCTTCGCACAAGTCGCACAGTTCAACGCATCATGGACGCTGACTTGTGGCAATTTGTGAACGATGAAAAGGAATGGTGGGAAGCGTGGGAATTCGGAGACCTTCTGAACACGGGTCTGATTGAGTTTGACGAATCCGAAATTAGCGTAGAGGATCACCACCAAGACAGCTGGAAGGATCGTGAAAAATATGACGTCATAAATGGAGAAATTACCGCATCCTTAACAGAACTTGGCAAGAAAATTCGCACAATCCTCCGTTCTTCTAGGCCTACTACAGACTCATAATATGCGTGACATACATGTGAAGCCAACATGCCGAAGTTGCTCTTGGTGGATTCGTTTCCCATCCACTCCCATAAATGCAGAATGATTATCGTTGATTGGTCTAATTAAAATGTCTGTGGACGACCTATTTCTGTATCGACAGACACAATACAGATTTTGTACATACCTTTTATACAATCATTCCATCATTGATGTAAGCTCAAATCAATTCTCTGTGATCTTCTCAAGTCTGGCCACCTGCGTGCGTAATACATGAAACTCAGGGAATTCGTTTATAGGCTTTTTTGCTTTTTTCAAGTATTCGCGTGCCTTGTTGATCTCTCCTGTTCGAATTCCACAACGTGCACGCGCCAGATTCATATGTATTTCAAGAAAATCAGGTAAAATATTCTCACGAACTTTGTCGAAATATCTTTGCGTTTGATTGCAGTCATAGGGACGTACTACATTACGAGAAAAATCCGTAAAACTATCACTTTGACTCTTTCCCAACGCATACCATACATAGCTGGCAACAGTCGACTTGGGATACCTCTCGGTTAATTTCTTTAACAGGGCTTGCCCCTTTTTGAGTTGATCGCCCGCCTGCCAAGTCAGAAACTTTCCAGCTTCCATATTGTCGGCACCTTTCCCGATGAGAAAACGACCAACCTCCTGTTGTTCCTTACCGAATGTCAATTGCAATGGCTTTGAAACCATGTGCGAGCGGGCGCCCTGACGAAGATTGGCCTTGTAGGCTGCGGTAACCTGGTAACTGCCTACCCGATCAAACGTCCAACCTCGACCACCAAAAAACGCAGGAAAAACAGCTGCAAGAGATTCGCCGGGCTCAAGCCTGTGTGCTTCTACGTAGTTATCCGTGATAGACAACGGAATAAATACAAATTTTTCATTCTCTGGTGTCAAAATCTGAATGGTGACAACTCCGGTTTCCGGACTCAGAGAAGGATATACCGGAATGGACTTACGACTCGTGTTTTTTAATTCTACCCTTAAATAGACGGGTTCACCGAGCACGTAACGGGGTTTGGTTGACTGCAAAGTTAAGCGTAAAGGTTGCTGATCGACAGGTTCCGGGTTGAAAATATTGGCACGCGTTGTAGTTTTCAAACCTGTACATCCTGATATCATAAGAAATACACCCATCAGCAGAAAATATTCGTATCGAAGTATGTTTGTTTTGATATGTTTCATGATAATATTCCTTATCTGATGTTAGTGACATGTATGATACGTAGAACTGACTGTACCATACGCTCCAAGCCCCGGCCATACATAAGGGTCTTTCGGATGATTCTTCAGATGATCTAGACTACAAGCCGAAAACTCATACACATATGTACTTCCGACGGCGCCCGTCTGATTCATAATCGTTGTGCTCCCATCTCCGTCTGCATGATGCAAATTATAGGCGTGGCCGATTTCGTGAGCGGTTGATCTGAGATACATGTTATTATCACTGCTGATGATGGAGTTTTTATAAAACATGGCAAACGCTCCCCGCGTCGTCGTATCATACATCACCCCTAAGGTAGTCGTACTGCGACTCCCTGAAGATTTTTCATAGTAATGGTCTACGACAATTCCGTATATATGATACTGAGTACAGGTACCCCAGTAACAGGACCACGTATCAGGACCAACGGACGAGCTGCGGTAGGATGATTCCAAGGATCCCAGTTCAGCCACGGTAATATAGTCATACTGATCTGGATCAGAAGGATCCGTTGCACCTGTCAAGGCTGGGATACTGGTATCATCTTCATCAACACTCAGTATTAAGTCAGCCGTAAAGTATATCGATGTCAGGGATACTGTATCCCCCGATACAGTTACACTGTTTGGAAATGACGTGCCGGTCATCCTATCAAATTCCAATTTGGTTGTGGTACACCCACTAAGCCATAATCCCATGACATACATTGGGGTTACGAATCGCAACGCAGTAAGATGGGTCGACATTGTTAATTCCTCCACAAGAATGATAACATTAACGTCCACGTTCGAGAAATGCAGTACACTTAACAATCTATAATTGTAGTTTATAGCAAATAATAAACAATTACCTATTTAGGTGTTAACTAAATAGGTTAATTCATAGTTAATCTGTATCATTGCTAGCATAGTTACTTTCAATTACAGCTTTAAGAGGTATGATAGAGACTTGATGAATACAAATGGTAAAATGCTGCCCATGTGATATTAAAATAGCATGTTCAAGATGAACAAATACACAAATCACTGTGTCTGTTTGGTCATGAGCACCATGTATATTAATGTGTTTGACATTCTAGCTGTACGACTTTCAAAACTAATGAGCAATCGTTGACACGGACCTTAGTGCGTTCGATTCTCATCCTCTCCCGTACACCATTCGCATGACGATCCATTTATAGTCGGATCGGGGAAGTGAAGTTTTGGACAATACCATCAAAGTATAAAATCAACCAATTCATCGTGAACGATATTGATACACTCATAACGGCTCTACGCTTTGCATAGAGCGGATTTGATCACCCTGAAAATAATTTTGAATTTTTCTTGTCAGGGTTGGTATAATACAACGACTAACATAGCAAAACAGCGAAACCTCCACGGCCAAGCCGGGCAATCTTCTAACCACCCTGCAGATGGATGCGAAACGTAAGAGCATTACGAAGCTTACGATTCGCAGGCTGTGAGGATGTCGTATGGGTCGCGTGTTCAATGAAAGGAGCGAGAACATGATGTTTATGAAACGTAACTCTCAAAGAAGGATGATGTTCATGCTATGTATGTGCATGGGGTTAATGTTAGTCAGCCACGCGCACGGTGGAGCAGTGTACCCACGGGCTGGTTGGGCGGCGAACATTCCGCCTGGTTTTCATGACTCTGAGGCTATCGTGACCATCGTAGACTTTCAGACGCTTCAGGTTGAACACTTTACCTACGACGGCACAGCTCCCCTGGTATATTTTTATCTTGGCGCGAGCGACGAAGACATTGATTTTTTAAATGGTTTGCAACTCGATCCGGTTCTTGATCGAGCCTACAACAATGAATCACTTCTGATCACGCTGCCGAAGGGTCAGTCGCTGGATGGATACAACGCCATTTCCGTCTGGTGTGCCGCGGTCAATTTTAATTTTAGCTCAGCGTCGTTTGTGGAACCCATACCCCCACCGATCCCGGCTCTATCAGAATGGGCTGTCGTCGTGTTGGGCCTGCTTCTACTCACGGCGGGAACCATCGTTTCACGGAACCGTCATCCGGCAGGAAGTGACAGACGGAGGTAAAGTTAACGCGTGGTGCATCTGAGACTAAAGCAGGTGTTCTTAACGACCGCACCGAAGGCACGTTACTTAGCGCATCTTCGGCTTGGGTTTGCGATGTTGTGAAAGCGCTTCTATTTTCAACAAGCGCATAAAACCACAGAGTGGATCGAATACATGCTCACTCAAATTGCAATGTACTATGATTTTTTTCGACGGTTGCGAACACCGATGAAACCCAATCCCATAGCCGCCAGGTAGACGGCACCGGGAAGCGGAACTCGCGGGCCAACCTCGAACAACCAGTCCGAAGAATACAGGTGTTGATAATCTCCGTGATTCACCCAACCCCAACCACTGATCACATCGTCAGGAGATCGATGCCCAAAATCAATGTGAAACGTAGGGTCAGCTGTTGCCCCGTTGTAATCGGTCATCGCAATCGCATCGCCGGAAGAAAAAGAACCCGAAGTAAAATGTGTGGCGTCCACAAAAGGTGTGATCATACCGCTGTTTGACGGACTCAGTGGCCCCGCAATGATCTCGCCGCTTCCAAGAACTTGAACACCTGATGTATAGGTAAAATCAATATCCCAAAATCCAACTTGTCCGTTAGCAATATTGTCGTACGCCGTGCCTGTGTCCAACCCGCCA
>CBDTZI010000094.1:0-10008 GCA_965364865.1 uncultured bacterium
CGCCCATAATTCCAGCGGAGTGGGGGCGCCGACCTCGATCCGTTTCGTTCGCACAAACCGCACGCCCGGCTGATGAATGTGTTTTCCCTTCAGGATTTTGGGAATGAGTTTTAACGCCCTGAACTTCGACACGTAATCAATCACGCAAAGATCAAGCATTCCATCGGTGAAATCGGCTTCGGGTGCGATGGGAACCGCGCCGCCATACGACGACGTGTTCGCACTCGAAGCCAGAAATACGGGATGATCGAAACAACCAAAATCACCGCTGATTTTCAGTGCTCGAGGCTGATACGTTCTCATCACACACATCGCACCGTACAGATAGGCAATCGTACCTGTCAAAGGCATACGCATATGATCAACGTAACTGGAAATCTCCGCGTCAATGCCCACCGTCGCAACCGTGCAGAAGAACCGATCGTTCACCTTACCCAAATCGATCGGCCTGGCTTCACCGCCCGCTAAAATTTTGGCGATGGCGACCGGGTCAATCGATATATCCAGCGCTCGCGCAAAATCATTGCAACGTCCCGACGGAATTAAACCCAGCGCAGGGCACGCATCACCCAAACACTCTTTTTGGGTCGCCAAAACATGAGCGACATCCTGAATCGTTCCGTCACCACCACAGACAGCGATGCAGGTGGGGCGGTTTGATTTCTCGCACGTCTCCTGTGCGATGGCTTCCGCGTGACCGGGATAAGACGTAAAGCGCATGCGCACGTTCATCCCGTCCTCTTTGAGAATGGTTGCGACCAGCTCAGCCATCCGCTCGTGTTTGCCCCGACCCGATATTGGATTGGCAATAATTAATATGGAACGATGTTCATCCATGAATGTTTAATCGCTTGTTTGACCTAAGGAACATTACACATCGTAATGGGTGGGCAGTGGAAATAACACATTTTCGCATCGCTCCCGGCGAAATCTCTGGCCTGGCCAATCGCCTGGTTCAGATTCGGGGCGATGTCATAGCCCAGACGATTCGCAGCCAATGTGCTTTTGGGTTTGACCGAAATCACCTTGCCCACATGTTCCGCCCCGTGCGCACCCCAATACCACATGTAAAACGGATGAACACCGTGATAGGCGTACGAATTTCGATATTGATCAATGTATCGATCGTTTTCAGCGTAGGATTTTTCAAATTTGTGTGCAAGCTCTTTCGGGTCACGCGTCTGCGGCAACAAATCGTTGAAAAAATCAAAGTAGGAGGGGTGATGAATCATGTTAAATTTGTTTTCGATCGGGTGCAGCAAAATCATCGCACCGCCCTTGCGAATGTAAGGTTTGTTGCGATAAAAATTAAAATAATAACCCAATGCCATGCACTGCACGAGCACCGGATTGAGGATCGAATTCACACTGTATGGGCCAATCGAAGGCAGACCGACGATCACAATGTCATACTGACCGGGCAATTCCACCTGTTGTTGTTTGTAGACATTCACCAGCGTCTTGGCGTGTACCAACTCCGTATCGCCCGCGTGTACACCGGTCAATCCATAGGGTGCCGGTAAGGCGGAATAGGCCTTGCGCCGCAGCGGACCGGGCAGCAAACTCAAACCCAACTTACTGGAGCTGTAATTCAAACGATCCATGATGTTCCATTTGTGTTCACGTTTTTGCATGAACCCCAGCAGCGAATGAAACGTGTCACCATTCAAGGTCGTCTCGATGGTAAAGATTTTCATGTTCTTTTTAACAATCTCACCCATCCGCTCGCACGATCGATGAAATATACTGTTGGGGGGGTCCATGTAACTCGAATCATGCAGCATGGTGGGGGGATTGTGGTGGTGTCGAACGGATTTATAGGTAGCCAATCCCACCGGTACCGATTTATGCCCGCCGTCCATCGAAGCCAGATTGATGTTGACGTAGATCAACAAATCCGATTCCACCGCACGGCGACTCAGTTCAACATCTTCGCCGACTTCGGTTTTTCCCAGGTGGGTTAAACCTTGCGGGTCTTCCGCGTCGTGATTGTATAAGCGTTTTGGCCAAAACTTTCTGAACACCTCCGGGCCTACAAAATGTTTCAGCTCAGCCGGTGTACATCTTCGATGTAAACAGATCGCACAGATCAGTTCGATATCCGTCACGCCGGCTCTGTCGAGTCGGGCCAACACAATTTCGATAATCGACTGACGAATGTCGGGCTTCGCCATCGCGGGCAGCGGCAGCGATACATCGTCAAACGCAATCGTCACCTTCATGCCCGGCTTGAGATGTGCATCCAGCGGGTCCATCCCTTCGGGATGATCAATCGCGTGAGTAATAGCGGCCCGTCTGTCTGGCAGGGGTTCCAACGGATCGTTGGGATAAATCACGGTCGTGCCCACGGGTAATCGGTGTCGCTCATACCCCTCGCCGCGATGAAACAAAAAGGGCGGGTCGTTGGCGGTAACCGTATGTAAATTATTTGATCCGTTACTCATATACATCAATCCTGATCAGAACCGCGCCCGTCAGGAAGCAGCTACCACTATTTTTCATTTGGCCCTTCCCTCACGGTCGGGGTTCGGAAAAAAAATCTATTCAATCGCAAAAACCGTTTTAACCACCCGACTTTGACCCGTATTGAGCGCCGATCGAAAGGCGGCGTGGTAATCCGACAAAGCAAAGGGAGCGGACACCAGCTGCGAAAGCTTGCCACCCCAGGTCTTCATGATTTCGATCGCCATGTCGAATGTGTCGTGCTTTTCGTTTTCGTATTGTTCATGGCCATACGCATAAGCCGCCCGTAGGGTCAATTCTTTATACCACATCGTGGTAAAATCCACGCCCCTGGGAATGCCCGGCATACCCACAAGCACAAACGTACCGCCGCTTTGGGTAAACCGCAGCCCGTCATCCATGGTTGAGCTTGAAGCGACACAATCATACGTCACATCCGCACCGCCGATCACCATGGGATTTCCCAGCTCCGGCTTTAACACTTCTGCACCCAAAGCGTTGGCCCAATTTTGATATCGCGAAGCTACCGAACCGCGTGCGTCCAACAACTCATCCGCGCCCATCGCCAACGCAAATTGTCGCTGGTGATCATACTTGGCCACCGCAAAAATGCGAGATCGACATCCCGTCGCTCGCAGGGCCGCGATGGTCAACAAACCCACCGATCCACACCCGATCACCAACACCGTTTGATCGGGCTGCGGCGATGCTCGTAGCGCACCGTGCAACGCACAGGCAAAAGGCTCGATCAACACAGCGGATCGATCCTCCAACTCGTCGGGTACTCGATAAACCTGAGATTGATGGGCAACCAACGACTCACCACACCCGCCACCGGTATCGCGGCAATATCCCGTCTGTATACCGCTGGATATATCGCCGCGTGTTACGTTTCGACACAGCGCATCGTGTCCGTTTTGACACGCATCACAGGCTGGCTCTATGCCTCGCACCGTACATCCCAGAGCGGGTTGCAACACCACACGATCTCCCACGCTTATATTTTCAACTTCACTACCCATTTGAGAAACCACGCCCACCGTTTCATGGCCCATGACAAAAGGCATGGAGGTCACCGGTGCAAGATAGGGGCTTCCCTTCGCGCAGATGGTGGCTAAGTCCGATCCGCAGATTCCAGTCAGTCGCGGTTTGATTCTTAACCATTGTTGCGTCGGCAACTCGGGTTCGGGGATGTCGCGCAGGGTAAGCGGAACGACGCGGCTGGTGTACAGGCTTCGCACACGAGGCCCGATGAGTTTCAACGTCGCGTATCGCAAAATACTTTTATGAAAAACTAGCGCCTTCATGCCCTGAATTCTCTTGAGGTTGAGGTTTGTTGAGTACAGGTAAAGTCCATCGCAACTGTTCCCAACCACGCGCCGCAGCGATTGAGGAAAGATTTTTATCGGGATTGACCACCCGCGGATGCCCCACAACTTCCAGCATGGGCAAATCCGCAACACTGTCACCGTAAGCGTAAGAGGTTGATAAATCGATATTTTGCGACTGGGCAAAGGCTAACATACGCCGCGCTTTTTCCTCTCCACCCACAGGCAACCCGTCCAGTTCACCCGTATAGCAACCGTCCGATTCCAACAAGGTCGGTGCGATCACGTGTTGAACACCCAACTCTTTAACCAGCGGCTCGAGAATAAAATCGATCGAACCGGTCACCAGCACAATTTTTCGACCGGCAGCGCGATGTTCATCGATGCAGGCTTTCGCCTCGACAAACATGTGCGGTAAGATGAATTCACGATGACAGCCCGCAATGTACGAGCGAATTTGCTTCACCGATAATCCTTTGTAGTTTCGATAAAACACGACGTTGAAGCGGGAGCGGTCAATTTTATCCAACACCAGATAGTACAGGCATTTAAGGACAAACGCAGCGAACCAGAGTTTGTAAACCACGGGTGACATTCGGCGTCGCATAAAATATACATAGTAATGAACGATAGTGGATTTGAGTAATGTGCCGTCCACATCAAAGAAAACAGCAGCGGTTTGCGATGATGGCGTTGATTCACCCATTAAGCGTTCGCCTCGGCCGCCAGTTTCGTAACCGCTTCCTCCACCTGCCGGGTCATCGCCTGAAACGCATCGTAATGATCCGTTACCTCGTCGGCGGAAACCGGTTCGATCGGCAACCCAAATGTCACAGTAATAGCACCGGGTTTGATCATGCGGCCTCCCTTGGGCAGCAGATCGAAGGATCGGTGAATGTGAACCGGTACAATGGGAACTTGTCGTTCCATCGCCAGCACCGCGACGCCGATCTTAAACGGTTGCAGTTCGCCGGTGATCGATCGTGTCCCTTCGGGAAAAATCAATAACCCGTCACCCTTGCTCAGCGCCTGGCCACACCGTCGCAAACCTGCAATGCCGTCGGCTCGACGATCGAAAGCAATCGTGTCGAGAAACTTCCCGAAAATCAATTTTTTGATGCGTGTATTAAAAAAATAATCCTCTGCCCCGGCGGTCCACACACGACGCTGACCCCCGATCGCAGTAATCACCGAGGGCGTATCCAGATGCGAGGAATGGTTGGGCGCCAGAATAAACGCTCCCGTTGCAGGAATGTTTTGTTTCCCGCGTGCACTAACTCGCACATAAGTATTCATCAACACGTTGACCGAACCTCGCACGATCCAACGCAACGGAATCAACGGAGTCGATAAATGTCCGTTCGTTTTAACCGTCTCGGTCTCACCGCCCAACCTCTTCTGCCAGGTGTCCACGCGGCGGGGAACATCTTTTCCGGGCTTTCGTTCACCGATCAAACGCAGTAAATCTCGTACGCGGGAAATGTTGGCTGCGTCCTCGTCGCCGATGTGCATCGAAAACCGTGCTTCCACCGTTCCGAGCGCATCAATTTTTCCGATGCTGTCGATTCCCAGATCGAGTTGAAAATGCATGTGGGGTTTGATATCGTCTTCGGATATTTTTGTTTGTGACGAAAGAATTTGTTGCACAGCTCTAAACGCATCGTCGTTGATCACATCGTCCTGCGCTTCCGGCGATGGGGTCTGCGATGAAGAACCAATTTTCTCACTGCCAACCATCTCATCTTCCGTGGAAACCATTTCACGAATCAGATTGCGTTTGGCTTTGAGCGTAGACGTCTTGGGCAGTTCACGATCCCAGAAATGCAAATTGGAAATTCGCTGATGCGTCGGTAAGGATTCACCAATCAAAGCCGCCGCCGATCGAATCTCTCGCTCCATGGAGGACCGGTCAAATTCCGGCGCGGATTCTCGATCCAACACCACCACACCGTGCACCACCTCACCCAGGCCATCGGTCGAGGTCATACCGAAAACGCAAAGCTCACTCGCAAACGGTAAATCTTTGTAATGAAATTCGATCTCGTCGGGATAAACATTTTTTCCCGCACTCGTTACGATCAAATCCTTCGAGCGACCGGTCAGGAAAAGATAACCCCGCGAATCCAATCGGCCCAGATCACCCGTTCTAAACCATCCGTCGACCAACACCTCGGCTGTTGCTTCCGGATTGTTCAGATAACCCGACATCACACTCGGACCCTTCACCCACACCTCACCAATACTTTCGAGATTCTCGTTGCGCAACTGCAATTCCAGATTGGGAAGCGGCGGACCGACCGAGCCACGCAAAGAGGCGTCCGGTGGATTCACCGTCAAGACCGGCGAGGTTTCGGTCAAGCCGTAACCCTCATAAACCTTGAATCCCATACGTTTGAAACCGTCGTACAACTCCGGGTCCAACCCCGAACCGCCAGAAACAAACATACGCAATCGACCGCCGAATTTTTTGTGCACCGGTCGAAACAGTATTTTTCCAAACAAGCCACCACTCATACTGGACAGTAATTTGCAAATCCGCACGATGCCGCGAACCACAATATTTGACTGGGCGATTTGTTGTTCGATCGAATCGTAAAACATGCGCAGCAACCGTGGCACCACCAGCATCACTGTCGTACCCGTCGCCTGCATGGCTGACATCACTTCCGAACCCTTGAATTGATCGATGTAGGTCAACGTCGCACCGCTTGCCAGCGGGATCACAAACCCGCCCGTAAACTCAAACGCGTGGTACATCGGCAACACCGAAAGCAGCTCATCCGTCGGCAAAATGCGATGCACGTCCACCAGCGCCCGAGCATTGGCAATCAAATTTCGATGCGACAGTTGCACCGCCTTGGGTGACACGGTCGTACCGGAAGTAAACAAAATCGAAGCCAATGAAGTGTCATCCACATCAATCGGGTCGGGCAGTTGATCACGCGACGCACCGGGTTTGGGGATAAACGGCGTGCGAATCAACACCAGCTCCGGATCGGACGATTCACGATGTTTGTCCAACCCATCAAACGTGGACGGTCCCGCACACATCAATTTCGCGCCGGCAAACTTCGCTGCGGACCACGCTTCACGCGGTGCGAGCTGTGGATCCAACGGAATGGCCGTCATCCCGGAACGCATGATCGATAAATAAGTCAATCCCCATTCCGGACTGCTCTGATCGCAAATCGCCACCCGATCACCGGGCTTTAATCCACGCTCCGTAAAACGCTGCATGAGTGTACCGGTCGCACACAACGCTTCATGATAGGTGTAACGCACCCAGCGATGATTGCGGCGAATTTGAAATGCGGGCTTGTCCTTAAATCGCTCCGCTGCCCGACGAAACACATCAAAGATGTTCGTGCCTTGCAACGATTCCGCTGCGACACCATGATCCGTACGATAACTATCATCCACCGCGCGAAGGCGACTGGAAGGCTCAGAGCCCTTCCCTAAAACAAATCCACGCAACCCTGGAACATGTCGATGAACAATGTAATCATCCCAGTCAATGAGTTCGACATCAAAGGGATACATGTCATGATCATTTTCGTTCAAGCGACCCGCAGCCAGCTGCAACTCGTCATCCGCGAACGAACAATCCAGATGGGTATACGGTGAATAAATTTTTGCAAAGTAGATCAGCTGTTCAATTTGTCGAGAGATCCCCGAAAGCTTACGCACCCAGCGACCGGGTAGCGACATTTTTTTAATCACATCTCGAAACCAATTGATTCTATTTTGTTTACGTTGCCAGCGCTTCAGAAAAACATCCCGATGCACCAGTCGCAAGGGACCGGGCCGAATGGGGTGGCCGCGATCGTCGTTCATCGGCCTGATTCGATACGCACGCTCCAACGCACCACGCATCACGCGAAGCTTGAGCGGATTTCGATCGCTCGAACCACACTGATAAACTTTGAGGCTGTCACTTCGCTCACTACCCACTGGCAGGGTTGCAATCATCGCGTTGGATACAAAATCAGCTGGGATCAGATCGATCGAAAGCTTGGGATCCACCGGAAACTCGTTAATCTTACCCCGGCCATACGCCACGATCACTGGATCAGCCATGCGTAACCCGTCGATCCAACCCGGCGCCGGCTCGTCAAAACTGCCCTCGATAATCGCCGGGCGAAAAACCACCAGCGGCACCGATCCTCGATCGCGGACCAGTAACTGTTCGCCGATCCACTTGGTGAACGTGTAAGTGTCGTTCCAGCCATACTCGCGTGCCCGATCCATACCGATATCGATTAAATGTTTTCGACAGGCATCCGGATCCGACGCAAAACGATGGCGAATCTCGATCGCCTCCGCCTGCAACGATTCGATCAATTCCTCAAGATCAAAACCGCCCCCATCATTCAGACGGGGTAACAACTCGCGTGCCCGTTCCGGGGCAGAAAAATCTTCCACCACCACACCCTTACGCACACCGCTCACATAGCAGGTAGACACATGCATAAACGGCAGGTCACCGCCATCCTTGGCGAACTGCAATAGTCGGCTTGGCCCACGCGTATTCAACTGCAACGCGAGATCAATCCGCTCGTCAAAGGTCACGGTAGCGGCACTGTTGATCACTAACGTTATTGTTTTTGTTAGTTCATCATATCGCTGTCGACCCATACCCAGGTAATCTTGTGTCAGATCGCCGCTCACGACGTGAATTTTATCCTCACATAGCCTGGCGAAACCATCCCCCATCGACGCCCGCAACCGATCAAACACGCTCGAACCGAACACCTCTTGCGTCACTCGTTTTTCCGATGACGTGCCATCCGATTTGGGCCGAACCAACAAACACAGGCTGCCCAGCGTATCCACACTGCGCAATAATTTTTCGATAAACACCTTGGCCAAAAAACCGGTCGAACCCGTAATCAGAAGGTGATGACCCGCTAATCGCTCATGGATAGGCTGCGTTGTTTGTTGGGTTGAATTTTGAGCTTGCGTTGTTGAATTCTCAACCACGTTATGCACCCTCCGTCGCCATCACGCCTGTGGAATCCACCGCAGAATTCCCAATAAGCTCACCCTCTGCACATGGACCCTTATGAGGCTGACCCAAGCCACCGGCAATCACCGAAAGCACACGATCATGTAATTCGGTTGTGGTCATGGTTGCGACTTCCTCCGCCGGGATCGGTTTGGTAAACACCAGCTTCACCGGCCCGGGCCTGACTTCAACTCGGTTGCGATTGTACACGTCGAACGAACCGTCGATGATGACGGGTACGATATCGAGGCCCGAGCGTTGCCCGATTTTCATCGTTCCACGATGAAACGGCAACAGCTTGCCATTACTGGTGCGGGTACCTTCGGGAAACACGGCAATTGAGGCAGGATTTTTGTGGAGATTGTCCAGCATCCGGCTTAACGCTTCGTAGGCGACTCGTGGATTTTTACGGTCGATCGGCACATATCCGTACAAACTCAGAAACCAGCCGAAAAACGGGATACGAAAGAGCGATTTCTTGGCCATGAAGCGTACATATCCGTTCAATCCCTGAAACAGGATCGGAATATCCAAAGCACTCTGATGATTGCTCATGTATATTCGAGGCTTACCGTCCGCTACATGTTCAAATCCTTCGATCGTCAGTGGTGCACCCGCCAGCCAAAGCACCGACCGTGACCACCTTCGGGCAATCCAGGCGGAAATCCAATGCGCACGATAAATCGGACTGATTAGGATCACCGGAGCGGTTAAGATCACGCTCAGGGTAGCCGACATAAAAGCTGTAAAATAGGCTCGAAACATGTTTTTTGGGTTCTCTAAATCTTGGGTGCCGGCGGCGGCTGGCCCGCCAGTATGTCAGGACTATATTGTACCAACACTTCAATGCACCTTTACACAGCCATTGTACCCGATTTAACCTCAGCTCGCACGTTTGATGCTGGGATTGGTGTCTAGGACTATCATAAAGAATGTGGCCTCGCCCCGTGCGGGTGAAGTAAACGCTGTACTGTAGCGTCGTCCCCAACCGGAGGTCTGTGACCCTTGTGGGCGGCGTAAACGAAAATCAATACATTGATGAATGAGTCAAGGATCGGGGTGAAGATGTGATAAGGGATAGGAAGGATTAGATAGTGCTGTCCAGTAATTACACCAACCCGGCACAGTAAATAAAAAAAGCGAAGCCCCACCCCGACGAATCACCGGGATGGGGCTGTGCATAACATATGATCAATGATACACGATTGTATA
>CBDTZI010000095.1:0-9723 GCA_965364865.1 uncultured bacterium
CGTTCGACCCAGCAGGATCACTTTCGACGCGTTTTCAATGTCAATCGGGCTAAAGCTGCGGCCGACGTCCGTGTCGTAGTGGCGGATGATCTGGTAATACTCGCTGACACCTCGCACGGGGATGTTTAGAGCTTTTTCTGAGCCAAAGGAGACTTCACCATTGTGCGTGTATACGAACGGACTAATGCGATGCACACTGTCGCATTCACGATGGACCGCACGTACGTCATTCATATCCAGCGTAACTCGACCCATACCTGAGCGGCGCATCGCCGGGGGATAATAGGGTCGCACCACCATGTACTGCGTTCCCATGCCACGCATCATGTCGGTCATGTAATTACCGAACCCCTGCACGATGGAAATCACCGTAATGGTGGAAGTGACCGCGATGATGATACCCAGGGTCGTCAGAAAGGATCGCCCTTTGTTGGCACCGATCTGCACCAATGCGGTGATAATGTTTTGACTGCCCCGCGCAACGGCATTGTAAAGGGTTGACCCCAATCGAAGCGGTAGATGTAGGATAGAATGTAGCATATTACAAGTTACCGAGTCGCAGTTTTGTTCATGAATTCGCCCGGTTCTCGGGACGTCGGTTCTACTGTTGCGGACAGAGATTCTGCCCGGGCAATTGTTTTTCCCGGGGTTTGACGTACATCTGACACAATAAGCCCGTCTCTCAGTCGGATGACACGATGGCAGCGAGCCGCAATGTCTTCTTCATGGGTGACGATCAGTATGGTTTGACCTTCCGCGAAAAGTTGATCAAAGATCATCATGATCTCTTCGCCCGTCTTGCTGTCGAGGTTGCCGGTTGGTTCGTCGGCGAGAATAATATCCGGCTCCTGCGCCAGCGCCCTTGCGATAGCCACGCGTTGCTTTTGGCCACCGGAAAGTTGATTGGGTTTGTGAAGTGCGCGATCGACCAGGCTGACCTTCTCCAAGGCCGCCATCGCCCGCTGCTTTTTATTCTTCATCTGCGTGTACATCAGTGGCAACTGAACATTTTTTAGGGCTGATGTACGGGGCAGCAGTTCAAAGTTTTGAAACACAAACCCGATCTGCATTCCGCGAATTTTCGCCAGCTTGGATTGGGAAAGCTTGGAGACATCCTGGCCACGGAGGTAGTATTCCCCGTGGGTGGGAATGTCGAGACACCCCAGAATGTTCATCAAGGTACTTTTTCCCGACCCGCTGGGCCCCATGATCGCGACGTATTCGTTTTCACCGATATCGAGAGTCACACCGCGAAGTGCATGCACGAGTTCAGTGCCCACTCGATAGATTTTTTCGATTTTGTGCAGATGAATTAAGCTGTTATTGTTGGCAATCATGGCTTTGTGGTGGTTGCGACCTTCTCCTGTTTTTCTTCGGTCTGATCTTCTTTCGAGGACTCGTCTTTAGTTACTTTTTCTTCGTTTTGATTTTCGGTATGATCTATCCCGTCATCCGGTTTATCAAATTCCTTCTTACTTTTCTCGCTGAGTACGATTTTTTTGCCGTCCTTAAGATGATCCAGACTTCGGTAGGGGCCGATGATCACGATGTCGTCGGGATCGATTCCCTCTTGAACTTCCACGCGATGGGTATCCGCAATCCCCAAGTTGACCAATCGAACATGCGCGATGTCATCATTTCGGACATACAATACTTTGATGTATTGTGCCTGTAGCGCACGGTTGGAAAGATTCGTGACGGATTGTTTTTCGTCGTATTCTTTGACGACCGCTTCGGGCAAATCCTTGCGCATGCGATGGACGACCGCTTCGACCGGAACGGTGATGGCGTTTTCGCGTTTGGCTACTTCGATCTCCACATTGGCGGTCATCGCCGGTTTAATACGCTTGTCATCGGATAACACCTCTAGCATTGTTTCAAACGTGACGAGATCACGACCCTGTTGTTTGATTCCTTTGGAGGCCACTCGGAACACGCGAGCGGGTACCGGTTTTTCGGGATCGGATTGCAGATAGATTCGCGCGATCTGTCCTTGCGAAACCAGTGGGATATCCACTTCGTCTACGCGGCATCGAACCTGCATTTTTGACAGATCGGAAATAGTCATGATGACCGTGCCGGGATTGTTCATGGTTCCCGTAATCACGACCTCACCCTGTTTCGCGTTGAGTCTGGAAATTACGCCATCGATGGGCGAGGTGATGACGGTCTTTTTCAAATCTTCCTGAATGCGTTTATACATTGCCTGCGCTTGAGTGATTTCGTGGTTACGCATATCCAGAACCGCTCGGGATTTTTTACGCATAATGGTGTAGTCGCGTATTTCCAGATCAGAGGTGGCATTGCTTTCAGATAATTTTACCTGCCACTCGAAATCGCGCTGCGCTTTATCAACATCCGCTTCGGCCTGAGCCACGGAAGCGTACAATTGAGCGATTCTCGCCTTGGCGGATTCGATATCCGCCAGCAAATTTTTGTCGTCCAGTCGGCATAACAAATCGCCTTCGCGAACGATGTCGCCTTCTTCAACCGGCATTTCGACGATCTTGGCGAAGATTTCCGAGCTGATTTCCACCTCAAGCACAGCCTCCACGTCGCCTGGGGCCTGGACCAGGCGGATGATTTGTTCCCGGGCGGGTTTCTCCACATCGACCGTGAGTGCGACCTCTTTGGCGACTTTGAGGATTGGTTCACCGTCACTGCTTCTACGAAAACTACCCAGCGCAAAAACGCCCGCAGAAATGGCCACCAACACCAGTAATGTAACAATACCCTTCATGGTTTTACTCCGAAGTAAGATTCGGTAAAATTTCTAATTAACTACTCTGTGCATAACTCGCGGCTACACGTACACCGCAAGCCAACAAACCCATCATGAAACAAGATACAAATGCCATCCGCCGAGACAGTTGCTTGGTTACGATCAGGCCGATGATAATCAACCCCCAGAACCAGATGCGAAACGGATCGACCGCAACCAGCCACGTTGATTCGCCGTGCGGAACGAGCGAAGCCAGCGACGTATCCAAATAAATTGTTCGATAATAAAACACCATGCCCAGCTGGACGAATAAACCAAGGAGCTCTATGAATCCGGCATACACACAGATTGACATCAGGGTGTGATATTCCGGTTTTCTACCGGTGAGAGCCACCACGGCGTAGAGCACGGATGCGATCAACAAATATGATGCGAGAATGTATGCGGGTGTCAAGGCTATTGCACCTAGCCGGTAAATCACTTTATTAAATTCACCGGCTTTCATCACCGTTTCCATACGATCACGTAGCTCGATACGATCGATGAGTAGCCCCTGATTATTCTCCAGCGTCGCCAGGTCCTGTTGGGTTTGTTGATCGACCACGCGATCGATCAACCCGCTTTGAACTTTGACGTATCCAATCAACACGACAAACGCCAGCAGAAAAACCAGCGACCAGCTATAGGCACTCGTATCTTCCACGCGAGCGAACAATCTGCGCGGCGAGGTGAAAACTTGTAATGTATTTTGCACACCGAGGGGTTGAATGGGACGCTCAACATGTGTCGGTATGGATTGGACGCTGGTCATTATTGTATTGACGTTCTTTCTGGCGGTTACAGCTCCATCATCGCATCGACATTTCAGATTGCGACGGAACTGCACCACCGCTTGGCATCGCTGAGATTCATCACCCAGCTGTATGATCCATATCCATCTATTCTATGTTTATGGGCATATATTTCGCCCTGTATTTAACTATTTTTGCCTATTTTGACAACAATCGACAAGACGAGGGCTACCGTAAAATGATGCAATTTTTTGTACCTTGGCGGTTATCAACAGAAAACCAGAACGAATACCCGATAGGGCACAATAGGTTATACGATCCGGGCCGTGGTTTGATCGTTTCGCAGACGGCTGATAGGGTTGTGTAATGTGTAGGATGAATCCTTCGGGTGAGCGTAAGGAGGCCGGCGTGAGCGTGACCAACATTTTTCAGAGTAGATTTATTTTGACCAAGCTTTTGCTGATGGCATTCGTTCTGTTCGGCGCGGCATGGGTCACCACGGTGAACGCACAACAGGAAAATTCTAACCCCAGCCAGACAAATCTGGATTCGATGGCACCTGCTTCAACTCTAACCACCGATACGGTGGATGAATCATCTAAGCCGGAAACTAAGCAAGAGGAAGATCCAGAGCCTGGCTCGACAGAAGCAGTTCCGAATTTTCTAACTGAAGCCACTCTTACAGAGGTTACAACCAAAGTCCGTGACCCGAAGAGCTATGGATTATGGGTGGTGGCACCAGCGGTCGTAGCCATTGTCTTGGCTATTTTCGCTCGACAAGTGGTGTTGGCTTTGTTCGTGGGCATACTAGTTGGTTCGTTTATGCTCGTTCCTTGTTTACATCCAGATGCCCCCTTTGCGGGTGGAAATTTTCTTCTGACCGGTCTTCGACTGACGGCGGAAACTTTTCTGGTCGGGGCGATTAACGACCCTACTTCTGATTATGGGCACTTAAAAATAATGATCTTTACCCTCTTCATTGGTTTTATGGTGGGGGTCATCGGGCGTAACGGGGGCACCGCAGGCATGGTTCAACTGGTCAGCGGTCGTACGGAATCGCCTCGTCGCGGTGCGTTAACCGCGTGGTTTGGTGGATTGGTCATCTTTTTCGACGATTATGCCAACATGATGATCATCGGTCCAACCATGCGGCCGGTGTTTGATCGGCTCAAAATTTCCCGTGCAAAACTGGCTTATATCATAGACTCCACAGCAGCTCCGGTTGCATCCATCGCATTAATTGGTACTTGGGTTGGTACGGAGATCAGTTTGATCGATACGGGCCTGGCAGATTTACAAAAAACTGGGATGCCTGCGTTTCTGGTAGACGCGCAGGGTGAAGTGATGTCCGGTATGACCGTATTTTTAGAGTCACTCAAATATCGTTTTTATCCCATCCTCGCATTGTTTATGGTTTTTCTGGTGGCGTTGTTCGGGCGTGACTTTGGCCCGATGAAAAAGTCACAAGACAACGCCGCCAGGAAAATTCTGACTTCCGGATTAGTAAAGGAACCCGATGCTTCGTCGGAGCCTTCCGTTGTGCCCAAATGGTGGCTGGGGGTCATGCCTATACTGATGTTGGTGAGCGTGACTCTAATCATTCTGGTTCAAACAGGATTAGAAGGAGCAGCTACGGATCCACTACTCAAGTTGGAAACTACCGCCTGGTGGCATAAAGCATCGATCGTCATTGGCAAGGGTGATTCCTATCTGTCCATTTTTTATGGTGCATTGATGTCTGCTATAGTCGCGGTCATTCTCACCGCGGTATCCAGATCCGTGAAGTTGAAGGAATCGGTGGATGCGGGTCTTGAGGGCATGTCCAAGATGTTTCCTGCAATCGTTATTCTGATTTTGGCGTGGGCCTTGTCTGCGGTAGAACAACAACTACAACTTTCAAACATCGTAAGTGCAGAATTGAAAGCAGCCCAATTCCCGATCCAATGGCTACCATTAATTGTTTTTCTTTCTTCTGCAGGTGTATCGTTTGCGACGGGGTCTTCATGGGGAACAATGGCCATCCTCTGTCCAGTAGCTGTGCCTCTGGCGGCTACATTGGGTTTGGGTGTCGAGGCATCTGAAGCCCTCCCTATGTTTTTTGCAACGATTGGAAGCGTGTTAGCCGGGTCTGTTTTTGGAGATCACTGTTCGCCGATCAGCGATACCACGGTGTTGTCATCGATTGCAGCGGATTGTCCGCACGAAGAACATGTCTGGACACAACTTCCATACGCAGTTCTTACTGCGATCGCAGCTATGGGTCTGGGTGATATCATGTGCAGCGTGTACAAACAACCCTGGTACATCGGCCTGGGTTCGGGTGCCGCTCTGTTATTGTTTGTGGTGATTGCGGTGGGTCGTCCACCCAAGCCCAGCTATGAACTGATTGCATCTACAGACTATGCATCTACGGATTAAACCAATAGAGCAGACATTAGCCCACTTTGTTCTGTTACGCCGCCCACGCGGGGCGACGTAACACTTGGCAGTTTATGACATTACATAGGGTTGTTTATATAGCCAACGCGAACATAATGACTTAAATTCATAAGGGGTCACCGTGAACGACTCGGAATTACTGTGCAATTCCGTTGCAGTTGAGTTGGTAGGTTTTGATGTCGGTTAAGTCGACGTCGCCGTCGAGGTCGTAATCAAATCGGTCGCAATTCGCCATCGCCAATTGTGAAGGGCCTGTGACGCATTCAAAAAAACTGCCATCACAATCACTCTGATTAACATTCGTTTGAATGGCAAAGGGTTGGTTGTATTTTTTTTGTTGCAGGGCATCGAATTCGGTACTGAACATATATCCGCCAATTCCGACCGCTAAAATGATCGAAGCCGCCGCAGAGGTGATCAATCCGATCGGTATTCGTCGCCGAGTCGGAGTGTTATGAGTCGAAGCTGCGATAAGTTCGCGAGTGTCGATCAAAGTTCGCCTGAACAAGTTGGCCTGTTCTGCGGATTTCAACTCCTGCAAACCAATTTCGATTGCATTCTGCGGTTCTAAATTGTCGGCGTGTTTTTCGTTCATAGTTTATTCGATACGCTCTCCACCCGACTAGTCGTCTCAAATCGGCTCAAGCGCGATAAAATTTTATCATTTACAATCCATGCACCGCTTCAAATGGTCCAATAACTTCACCCAACGAGATCGGAGGGTGGATTCCTGCACTTTCAGAGCGGTCGCAGCCTCCTTCCATCGACGATTGGTTATGGCATCCAGCTGAGAAATCATCTTTTTCTGATCCGGATTCAGTTTTTCAAAACAGCCTCGCAAAGCCTCCAGATCATCAAGATTTGACAAGATTTCATCCGGCGATTCAATTGATACTGTATTTGAGGGATCGTCACCACCATCCAATGTCTGAATCTCACGATTGGTGCTTTGGAGTGATCTTATTGCTGAGAGCGTCTGGTTTTTTGCGATTTGTAGCAGATAGGCTTTCAGGTTTTGAGGGCGCTTTTCAGGATTGCGCTGTAATGATCGAACAAATCCCATCCAGGTGTTTGAAGCCACCATTTCCAGCCATTGCGGGTCATGCGAACACTGTTTTGTGGCTCTCTTGAAGACGATGTAACGGACCAGTTTGTCATATCGATTCATTAACGCCCGTAGAGCAGCCTCGTCCCCGGCCATCAGGTTCGATAACAGATATTGATCATCTGGCTGTGAGGAGGGGGTGTGAGTCGAATCATCAGGGAGATGTTTCATGGGCATGCGTGCATTATGGTTGTATTAGTCACTGACGCAAGAGAGTGTCGTACCTCCGAAAAGATACGATTAAATACACTTTTTTCTTTTATCGGATTACGTATTTCGGTACAATGAACTTGTTAGCCTTGCGGCTGAGTCGGTTAGACACGCAGAAATTTGGGGATGAGTTTGGCTCTGGGGGTGCAGTAATTTGATCCTGCCAGTAGCGTGTACGGGTAACGCTGTAAAGTATTCATACCTTGATTTGAAAATATCCAATAACGAGAGGAGTATGTACATGAAATTTCGATTTATCCTGACAGCTGTACTTGTTGGTGTGGGTGCGGTGTTCGTCGTGTATACGACGGCACAGGTTGATCCAAACCAATCACTATCCAATGAGTTTCTAAGCACATCACCCTCTGTTGTTGATACTGATCGCAACGATATACAGACAGAGGACTCAAAATTAGTAAGCAGGATTGATACTCCGATCGATACCGCAGAGGGACTCACCAATACGGGGGCTGATGCCTGTGGCGATGTTTCTGTCATCAACGTGCCAGTAGGTCCAGAAGGAAGCCCTACAACGGTGACTGTGTTTGGCGATAATACGCCAGCGGGCGGGTTTGATTGTAACGGCCTGGGTTTATCTCCGATCTGGTGGGAAGCATTTTTCATTGACCAGCCTGCTTATGTGTATATCGATTTATGCAACACAACACCGGTTCAAGAGCCTTCGTATCAAATCGTAATGTCAACCTGTACAAATCGTGCGTCGTGTGGAAGCAACATATTTATTCAACCCATGGCAAGCGGTACCGGTGCACCTGTTTGTTCCGATGGAAATTCCTGGATGGAATTCAGATTGATTTCCGCGGGTACGTATTATATTCCCATCTACTCGGATGAAGCGCAATTAACCAATGGTCGTGGACCGTATGAACTACACATTGCGGCAGAAGAGTTGACCGATTTTTTTCCAGGGCCTGACATCATTACGGGGCATATTGGTCGCGTAGGAGGAACGGATTTAATTCAACTGGGTCGCCAGGGAGCCATCGGATCGGGTACCGTGGGATTGGGAATGGCCACCACATCCTGTAACCAGGGCGACGTGTTGGCAAGATGGTTTCAATTACCTGACACGAATCACCCTGTCATGGCTGGCAATATGTATCGGTTACGCAATATTGATGGTAGCGATCGCCTCGAACAGATCGGTCAGTCATGGATTAAGCATGGATGGGGTTCTTCCAATGATAACGAATGTGGTTTTGGATGTGTTTGTCTACCCGAACAGGGATGTGGTTTCCCAACAGTTGGTCCGGGTTGTTCAGACACATATGCCGGGGTTCAATTTGACCCCTGCGGTCTCGATAGCAGCACCATGGGGTTAATGGCATCTCGATCCGTCATTCATCCGTACACGGGCTTCATGCCAGGTGGTGGTAATCTGGGTCCAGGAGGTGGTTGTAATGTGAATTTCCCCTCGGCCAACCACATTGGTCATAACCATGATTATTCTTGTGGTATCGCGTGTGGTATTTCACATCGTTTGCAAATTCGGGATAAACATTTAATGCCTGATCTGAATCCGGACACTCGGTATTTTGGTGAAGGAATGTACATCGTTCCGGATGAATACACCGTCAGCAACGGTACTCAAAATAACAACGTGACCTATCGAGAATTTCAAGTGATTGGTCCGGATGGCAGTGGTGTATTTGATTTCAATCCACTGGAAGCTTCTCATGACCAATCCCCCGCGATTGATGCGTGGTTGGGTGCATCACAGAGTAAAATCGAGCCTGCTCCAATGGGCGATGGTCGTGCATTCTTGGTTTACGAAGTGACCGACCTGGGCGGGGGGCAATGGCATTACGAGTATGGTTTGTACAACATGAACATGGATAGCGCCATGCGTTCGATCACTTTCCCCGTTCCCGGGGGTGTCACGATCAGCAACGTCAGCTTCTACGCTCCAACAAATCACGCTCCCGAAGCCAATGCAGAAAACTATCCCAACACACCGTGGAACTTTGAATCCGGAGACGGGTATATCCAATGGTCGGTTGCGACTTTCCCTCAAGACCCTCTGGCCAACGCGGTGCGCTGGGGCACAATGTTTAACTTCCGATATGACGCTGATACTCCGCCGCAAAGTCAATATGCAGTGGTGGGATTGTATAAGACCGGCGGGGTGGTCAACACGCCTACCCTGGTTCCCCAGGCGATCGGCCCGGCGGATTGTAATAGCAATGGCATTGACGACGCTTGCGATCTGGACTGCAAGGCAGCAGGTTGCAATGTTGCCGGTTGTGGTGGAAGTGTCGACTGTGATGGCACCGGCGTGCCGGATGAATGTGAAATCGACTGTAACGGAAACGGCATCGCGGATAGCTGCGACATCGCCAATCTGACCAGTCCGGACTGTTCAGAAAACGGAGTCCCCGACGAATGTGAATCGGATTGTAACGAAAATGGCACCGCGGATATATGCGAAATTCTCG
>CBDTZI010000096.1:0-9627 GCA_965364865.1 uncultured bacterium
AGGCCCTCAAAATCGCCGCAACTGCCGCCACCATCCACCAATAACAAAAGGCGGTTTGGTAGATTCCCCTGCAGAAAAATCCGATTGGGAAGGGCTACGGTATCGTCCAATCCTAAGCCTTTTTCTTTTGCTTTTGGAGACGGGTTTGCGTTATTTTGATTCGCGTTCATGGCGTTTCGATTCAATTGCGAATTCGACGGATCGATCCGGTCGCCCAGCGGCCCCGCAGAAACCGCGGTACGTAGATTCTCAAGCTGCTGCAACTGTTTGATCACATCAGAAACCCATCGCGCTTTGGGTAGCATGCGCTGCAAACTTAACGCATGTCGCAACGCAGAGGAATAATCGTTCGACTTTAATCCCGCTTCCGCCTGTTGAGCTAAACTCAACAGATCATTCAACTCGCGACGTGCGGGTAGTTTTTTTCCGAGATCACCCAGACAAGCCAGCTCGTCACATGCCCGGCTTAACCGACCTTCGACGATGGCGCTGCGAGCGCTGGAGATGACTCGATCACAAAGTTTGGTTTCAACACGAACAACATCACTGTTGTGCGCATCGATTGATTTTGCTTTTTTCACGCGTTCCGCAGCGGCTGTCCATTGCTGCTGGGCCATCAACTGCTCAGCCTGTTTGATCGTTTGACGGGCATCATCCAGACGATGGACCGCCTCTTTTTTCAACTGGCGAGCAGCGTGATCGCTGTTGCCCAGCTCTTCGAGTATTTTCTGACCGGCTGCGATTGAACCACCCTCGATTTTTCGTTGCGCGACATGAAGGCGATCGTGTCGTGAATGTTGTCGTCGCTGAAACTCTGCAGCTACGGTCTGGATGTTGTTGCGTAGTTCACTGATTTCGCCCTGCTTCACACCGCCCACATCAGCCCGATCCAAGTCCATCATTGCTTCGGTGAAACGATCAGATTTGAAGTGTTCGCGTGCTCGATCCAAATAATGATCCGTGAGTGATGCCAGCACGGCTGCCCCTCGACGATGTTCACGCAAATCGGGCGCGGTGGCGAGACGGTAGGCCTCGTCCAAACGCCCATCTCGAAGGGCGTTTTCCGCGGCTTTGAGCCGTACAAAAAGGAGTTTACTCAGCATTACAGGCTCCCGAAAGCGTTTTTCCCGTGCTTGATCAACATACTACTCCACCCCTCACACAGAGGCGAATCTTGAAGTAGTCCGATAGTGACCACCACTTGAGCCACCACAGACATAGAGTAATTCGTGTGATCAAACGATTTATTTGCGAAAATGGGGACTGGATCGGCAAATAATCATAAGGAACGTCAGCCTTGTGCCCTTAATTGTAGCGTCGGGGCTTGTCCCCGGCGCAGCTAGCTTCCCCCCCTTACTAAGGGGGGATTGAGGGGGTGTTTTTGGATGACTTGGAGTTGGATAACCGGAATTGCTCAATTATTTCGACTGTTTCGCCTGTTTGAGCCAGTCGCGGACATTACGAGCAAGGACTTCGCTGTCCCGACTGGAAAGGATGTGCTTCATAATCGTTGCTTTGACTTTGAGCTGCACCATCGCCTTTTCCGCACGCTTCCACAGCTGATCCCGCTTGCGGTCGCCATCCGCCAGGTATAAATCGGTCACGATCTCGCCGAGTTTGGTGAGCATGATCTCGTCGCGATGATCGTAGTATCGATCAATGATTTTTTTCTGATGTTTGGAGTAGTCAGCCATTTCGTTGCACAAAGGTAGCGATGGACTGCGGGTCGATCAAGGCCAGAGTATGAAAAAGGTGTAGAATATAGCGTGGCGAAATTATTCTTTCTTCTTGGTGGAGAAAATAACCAGCGGAACCCCTGCGAGTATCATGCCCGTACCTAGCGTGTCCATCGTATGGCCTCAGCAATATGCGAATTTCAGTCCAATCCCCGCCAGGGGAATGATCGCCAAAAGATAAGCTAATTTTGTCATCATGATCTCTCCGAAAACATACCCACCCCCAACGACGCAACCATGAAGTGTAACGTCGCCCCTTGTGGGCGGCGCTGGGGACAAGCCCCGACGTTACAGATGGGTGTTAGCTGCTCAGACCGTTAAGGGTATTGAACCACACTGCACATCATAGCATAGTAATTGTAAGATAGCGGGTAAAATGTTGTATTCTCTCTCCGACTCGACCTGAAATCGAGCCTGAATCGATAAGGGTGAGTATTCGCCCACAACCGGACCCGAATTTTGACAAAATCCGTATTCGTGATAAAAATAACTGCAGAATCTCACAGGATAGATTCTTATTGAACGAGACGCCCAAATGCTGATGGAAATGTTAAAATCCAAACTTCACCAGGCCTGCATTACCGATGGTGATGTTCACTACGAGGGCAGTCTGGGCATCGACAACGAGCTGATGGAGATGGTGGGCTTGGTCCCCTACGAGAAAATTCTCGTCTCGAACATCAACAATGGCCAACGATTTGAAACCTACGCCATCGCTGAACCCTTCGGGTCGAGAAAAATTGTTCTCAACGGAGCAGCCGCCCGGCTGGGTGCGGTCGAAGATCGGATTATCATCATGTCGTTCTGTCAGGTGGAATCGAAGCTGGTTCACGAAGGCAAGCACCGCCCCAAAGTCATCCGACTTAATGAAAAAAATGAACCTGTAGCCGTCATCTCCGCCGCAACCACGCAGGACGAAACCGCACCCATCCTAGAAGGCTAATCTATTCCTTCCAACGATACCGCCGCGATTTTCAATTTTCAAAAAAATTATCTTTACCGCAAATTTGTCCGTAAGTACCATTTGGACCGATGAGTGTATAATAGACCGATGAATGTGTAAGCTGGAACGAGAATCCCTTCTCGTTCCCAAATTCATTTGTATTGGGTGCGAGAAAAGATTCGCGCACCAGCATATGTAGCGTCGGGACTTGTCCCCGGCGTAAACAGTACTTCGCCGCCCACAAGGGTCACAGACCCCCGGCTGGGGGCGACGCTACTTGACAGTGTTGACATCGAATACAAATGAGGTTCTTTTCAAATGAACGACTCCATAGAAACCACTGAAACATCCATCGAATCTTCATCAACACCCGAATCACCAAAAATCGAAAACGTCATGGTCACAGGCGCGACAGGGTTTGTCGGGTATCATGTTGTGCGCGAACTGCTCACCCGCGGCTTTCGTCCGGTGTGTCTGGTGCGCTGTGCCGAGAAACTTTACGATCAACATCCGGAAGTTTCCGCCGAACGATTGATACCCGTCGTCGGAGACCTGCAAGATCACTACGCTCTGCAGGAAGCGGCCGATCTTTCGCAGGCGGCGATTCATCTGGTCGGCATTATCATTGAACGAAAATTACAAGGCCAATCGTTTGAGAAAATTCATGTTCGCGGCACACAAAATGTCATCGCCGCAGTTCGTCAAGCCAACATCAATCGATACCTGCACATGTCCGCCCTGGGTTCGCGCGATGATGCGGCAGCAAAATATCATCAAACCAAATGGGAAGCGGAGCAGCATGTTCGCGGTAGCGGTCTGAACTGGACAATTTTTCGACCGTCTCTAATTCACGGCGCACGCGGCGAGTTCATGCAGCTGATGAAAGCGTTTACCTGTGACCTGATCCCGCCAGTGATCCCTTATTTCGGATCGGGTAAATCGAAAATTCAGCCGGTATCGGTGAAAGACGTTTCACTATGCATCGTGGAATCGCTGTTGCGCGACGAGACAATTGAACAGGTTTACGAGTTGGGCGGGCCACGATCCTATAGCTGGGTTGAGTTGTACAACGCCTGTCGAGCGTTGATGCCCAAAGCTCGGCGCTGGAAACGGTTAACTTCGCTACCTGTTTCCATAGCGAAACTTGTGGCTGTGCTGTCGGCGCCGCCGATGGCGATGGCGGAGCTGATGATTCCGTCGATCGGTATGTTTCGTTTCGACGCGGGGCAGGTTCAGATGGCCAGTGAAGACAGTGTGTGCGATCACACCACCGTTGAAAAAACGTTTAACATCAAGATGCGGGATTTTGAAGACGAGCTATCTTTTTATGCGGATCAAATTCATTGAACACTCATGCGCAACATCACAAACCCATTGTACTGATCGTTCGTGACGGCTGGGGTACGAACCCCTACCCCGTATGGAACCACGCCAACGCCGTACACCTGGCACGCACGCCCGTCGATGAGCGATTGATGGCCGAGTATCCGCACGTGCAAATCAAAACCAGCGGCCACGACGTCGGTCTGCCCGAAGGTGTCATGGGGAACAGCGAAGTCGGTCACCAGAACATCGGAGCGGGTCGAATCGTCGAGCAGGAGGTCATGCGCATCACGGGCCGAATTCGTGACGGAAGTTTTTTCACCAACGAAAGTCTTGTGGGGGCGTTTGACCGCGCGAATCAAACCGGCGGAAACGTTCACATCATGGGTTTGTGCAGCGATGGCCGAGTACACAGCGACCTCGATCACCTTTACGGGCTGATGGAGCTTTCCAAAAGAACAGAGTTTCCCGGATCGCGTGTGTATATTCACGCGTTTATGGATGGCCGAGACACACCGCCCAATAACGGTATCAAATATATTCAGGAAATCGAAGCGAAGTGTCAGGAATATAAATTGAACCCGGTCGCCAGCGTCGTCGGCCGCTATTACGCGATGGATCGTGACAACCGATGGGATCGAGTGGAGCTGGCTTATCGACTGTTAGTACGTGGCGAGGGTAAGATTTTTTCTACCGCAATAGAAGCACTTCAACATTATTACGACAATCCGAGTGAATCTTCACGATCGGGAGATGAGTTTGTTGTTCCTTCCGTGATCGTTCCCGATGGTGGTAAGCCCGCAACATTTTCAGACGGCGACAGCGTGATCTTTTTCAATTATCGCGGCGATCGGCCGCGCGAGATCACCAAGGCATTTACCTTTGAGGAATTCCCTTTTGCGAATCCCGAAAAATCGGACGAGACTTTGGGTTTTGATCGCGGGAAAAAACTCGATCTGTTTTATGTAGCTATGACCGAGTATGAAAAGGGTTTGCCCGTGCAGGTCGCGTTTACCAAGCCGCCGAAGATGAAAAACATTCTCGGTTCTTATCTTGCGGGCCTTGGATTGCAGCAGTTTCGATGTGCGGAGACCGAAAAATATCCACACGTCACGTTTTTCTTCAACGATTACCGCGACGATCCGTTCGACGGTGAAGGTCGCACGATGGCTCCCTCCCCACGCGACGTCACAACTTACGATCAGAAGCCACAGATGTCCGCGAATGAAATTACCGAAGCGGTGTTGCAACGGTTGGCGTCGCAGGACGATGATGTGATGATCATTAATTTTGCCAACGGGGACATGGTGGGTCACACCGGGGATTTACAAGCTGCGATCGCAGCCGTCGAAACGGTGGACGCGTGTGTGGGAAAGATTGTCGAAGCCGTACTGAATAAAGGCGGCGGACTGATCATCACAGCGGACCACGGTAACTGCGAGCAGATGATACATCCTGAAACCAAAGGCCCGCACACCGCGCATACCACTTACGACGTGGAACTGATCGTTGTGGATGAACGCTACAAAGGTAAAACAACAACACTTCGCGAAGGTGGTCGCCTGGCTGACATCGCCCCGACCATGCTCACCATGCTCGGCTTACCTCAACCTCCCGAAATGACGGGAAAATCGTTGATATCATAATAAATCAAGCATATTGTATAAGAAAATCGTAAGATTTCCTGGCAACCTCTTCGGCTTGATCACTATGCCGTGAGAGTTCGACGTGGAGGGGGCCGGGGTATACTAATCATTAGAGATCTGCAATTTGTATGAGCTTGGTTTCCTTGATGTCCAGATCGTTGTAGGTAACTTCTACTAAGGCGGCGAAATCTCCACGCTTGCCATGTGGCTTAGATCTAGCCTTTCTTTCGTGAAGATGCTTCCAATTCTTTTTCAGGAATTCGGCTACGCCCCATGTTCCGATACCTCGAATGCCCGAAACGATCAAGATTTTGTGCTGGCTAGCCCAGGGGTTTGGTGCTTTTATAACCACAGCTATATCGGTAAGCTCGGGACCCTCTTGACCAAAACTAGACGACGTGAATGTGCCGCCACCTGCCTCAATGAAACGCTCTTTTGAAGTGGGGTTGGTTTTGAATATGGGTAAGTGATTGCCATAAGTGCGAGTGGTCGATAGAAGCTCCATTGCTTCTCTAGTTACATCATTGCTATGTGGACTGCATATCAGAATCAGATTGTTTTGCTCCTTATCCCTTTGACTAATCGTTTCTGCACTGCGTACTTTTTCTGGCGGATTCATTCCTGCAGATATGAATGCACTGATTAAATTGTTGATGGCAAGAAAGTCTTCTGTTGCCATTCGCGGCAGTATCCCACCCTTGGAGACTTGCCGCGTGGGAAATACAAAAAGTGTGTGATTCTCAAATCCATAAAGAATCGCCCGCTGCCCACTAACTCTGCGACGAGTTACTATCCAATCGTAAAATATCTTTATAGTGGCACCAATAACTGCCGCGATCAGACTTGTTGTCACACCGGGTAGATCGAACACTATTACACTCCATCATTACATCTCTCGTTATCCTGATAACCATTATTCTATGGTTTACCAGTACACCTATTGTAGATACTATTTGAAATGACCGCAATCATCTAAGCAGTTAGCCAGCATATACCTAACATGAAGTTGCGCGAAATTGTGAAAAGAGGTGTATATTAAGCAAATCTCTGGCATAAACTCGATTTCGCTTAAACTGTTAGCGGTGTAATATGGATTATTAATATCTATATAATGCCGTTTTACGCTTTAAGAAATTAATCAAATATATTGACTGAGAAATCCGAATGACTTTTTCGCAACTTCCTCGACCATATCACTATGCCGGGAGAGTTCGACGTGAATGGGGCCGGGGTATTGAATTTCTTTGAGCGTCGAAAATATAGGCGCAAAATCCATATCACCCTCGCCGAACATCAGATGTTCATGCACACCCCGTTTCATATCTTCAATGTGAACGTTCCACAGCACATCCTTCCATCGCTTGATATGTTCGCATACATCGCCGTCGTTAAGGCAATGAACATGTCCCACGTCCAGCGTTAAACCAAACAAGGAACGATCCAGCGAGTTATACAATTTTTCATATCGGGCCATCGTATCGATCAACATGCCCGGCTCGGGTTCAAAGGAGAGTCTTACATCGTATTTTTCCGCGTGAACCAACACCTCGCCCAAACTGTTGACCAATCGATCGAACTGTTCATCTTCGCCTGCGTCGTCATCGGCTGATCCGGACCAGAGTGAAACGCTCTGTGCATTAAGTTTCGCAGCCACCTCGATCGCTGCTTTGAGAAACTCGATGCGAAGATTTCGTTTATCGATATCGTGAGAAATCAAGGTCGGCTGATGTTTAATTGAGGAGTCTAAAATATGGCGGGCACCAGTTTCGAGGGTGACGTCAAGACCGGATGAGCGAATCAGAGGTAACAATAAATCCACGCACGGCTGCACACCGCTACGGTCGGGCGGATCAAAATGGTCACGTTGCAGGGTGAGAGCTACGCTCTGGTATCCCACACGTGATAAGTATTCGATCGCATCGGCTATCGAATGATTCGCAAATCCGTTTGTGTTGTATCCAATTCGCATCAATCGAGACTTATCAAAACCGTTGAAATAAACTACTAGATGATAAGGATTGTGCAGATTTATTTAATACTGGCTAGTACATTGGACGCTCTTCCCCCAATCTTACTTCGCAAGAATCGGGCACCCGCCTGCGTGATAATGTTGGGAATGTGTTGGCCGCTTCCTAACGGGCGCGGTTCGGATCACGGACTTACAAAGCTTGACCGTGGCACCCCAAATGGGGCACCTCAGACTGCCTGGTTGGATCAACAAAATTTATTTTGAGAAGCGGTTTTGCAGGCTGTGCTGGATGCGCTGGCGCATGGAGGGTCGGCGTCGATTCGATGCACCATGACGCGCGGAACCCTGATCTCCAGAATGGGAATGGGCGGGAATATATTTTTTTCCACACTGTCGACAGTGCCGTGGGAACGGTACCTCGTGGCCTCTCACCACGATCGGATACTCGCAGTGCGGACAATGTGTGTAGATCGAAGACATTAAAAAACCCCATATCAATACAATGTACAAATAGTAAGACTCTTCTGAATTCGATTCCCCTGACAACACATTTGTAGAATTGTGTAAAATTTCGTGGATTAATTCGGGCCCACGGTCTCGTTCAGCAATAAAACAGCATCTTGCGTGCCAATGGGCATAATTTGCGGCGACAGTGGCGCGTTCATAAATTCCTGATCTTCGATCAACGCCTCGTTGACCGACTGGTCGTCCATAATGGCCAGATCGTCCTGCACATGATTGAGACCCAGAAGATGCCCGGCTTCATGAGAAGCCACATTCCCAATCGCGGTAGCCATCTCCACGGCGGTAGGCGTCGGATTAAAATTCAAGGGTGAAAACGTTTCCGTAAAGATGATCGCGTCGTCGCAGAAATCGACGTTGTACAAATCCACGTTTTCGGCGATCCCAAAAGCCGTGGCATTAAAACCACCAAAGATTATCGATGAAAAATCAACACCTTCGGCGGGCAGCGGCTCATCCGTTGTCTGGATCACGACATTAAATCTCGAAAAATTCTCCACCATGATTGCTTTGATCGTGGCCTTGAAGGTTTCGGTCTGTCCCGTATAAATCGAACCGATATCCCCGGCGTCGAATGCGCCCACGGCACCCAACCCCAAAATGGGAGAATCGAGCACTGCGCCATCAAAGTCGAGCACAAGAATCTGCGGAGTCGCAGCGGGCACGGTGAATCCGGATACGACCTGAATATCGATGAGGTACGACCCGGTTTTTGTACCTCCTATGGCGAAAGCGGAATGAGATACAACGAGGTAATATCGGCTTGAACTGTGGCGAACGACCCACTGCGCATAGGAATCCAGAAATCGCAGCAAACCTCCACCGCGGTCATCGTTGGTGTAGGTTAATTTTTGTTGCTCATCGTAAATCGAAATCGAAATATCGAGATTGGAACTCGCGGTAAACGCGTCCACCGTAAGTTGATCCCCAGCTGAAAGCGGACCCAAGTCGTAAACATCCATATCACCTTCGACGGATACTTCTCCCGGTATACTGGCTGCACCAGCGGGTTCCATTGATATCGCCACCGCCGCAGTAAACGAATCGTTCGGCTCGCCCGATTTTTCGTCTTCAATTTCACTGGGCAGCGTGGTAATCACTGTAGTCGTGCAGCTCGCCATTCCGATCATGAACACCGGCAGGGCCAGCGAAACTAAAGCGAACCACTTTTTTGATTCAAAACGATGAATTATATTTTTTCTCATTTTCACTTCAACCTGAAATCTATTTATAACGCCTGGAAACAGATAAAGAAACTCAACCCTATTCTTCCAAACCGCAAGTACTCAAAAACATTTCGCTGCGGGCGGGTAAATTATCGTCATGGATTTCCAATGGACGACTGAGCCAGGGTTGCTCTTTGGCAAACAACACGGCCTCATCCCCGCCCAGGGTGTCCAGTAATGATTGCGAAGAATCCTGTAACCCGATGGGAAAGACCGCGGAGTAAATCGGAGACTGCTTGAACGATTGATCTTCGAGTAAACG